>JBBDQU010000065.1 GCA_040905865.1 Alphaproteobacteria bacterium | reverse complement strand
GCAAACGAAACTGTCGCATCCGTCGGGGAGGCCGCCTAGATGATTGTCAGTGCATAAATGTAATGCACCGTTATTAACAAAATTGAAAATCGAATGTCGGTGAGGTACGCTATTGGCTGATTGAATCAAAGCTCCAAGGAGTGCAGATAGAGGCTGCTCATCCCAATGATTGATCGAGAATCCCGAGACCGGCTAGCTACCGCTATACGGCATTACGTTGCCGGGTTGATTACTAACGACGACCTAGCGGACATCCAAGTCGATTGGCGTGACCGAGGGGCTGTTGCCGTTCATCAGATGTCTTGGAATCTATACTCAGACACTAACCAACACTATGCGAAACATAAACACCACTTGCACAAAGAGGCGAGGAAGCAGATTGCGACGTGGATCGTTTTCTTGCATTCGGATCGAGAATATTTGTGGCCGGAGTATTCGTTCATGGAATGCAAAGACTGGTGCATGAACCTCCTGACTTTTGGATGGTGGGAAAGGCAGAGAATACGCAAATGGGAAGAATTTTTGGAAGCCGGTGATTTTTCAGTCTGGCCGTACTGTAGCGAGGCTGAACACCAAGAGGATCTCCGTAACCCACGGCTTTTGAGTGGGTCTAGCAGACAATCCAAAATCGACAATGTCAGCCAACAAGTGCTTTGACGGAGACGTCGCCATTAGAGAACAGGAAATTATGCGACAATCAGGCGACCTTGCATAAACACCACATATGTCCGGAGCCAAGTCTTGTTTTATGCGGCAAATCGGTGACAGCCCCAAAATTACAAGTGAACTGCACCCCCTGAGTGAGACACGGAAATCAGGGACAGTGCAAAATATTGAAGTCACATGCGAAATTTGCATGAGAAAATTATAGCCATACTTGTCCCACCCCACCCGCATGACGGATACTCCACCCCAACGGACACAACACACACGAGGGGGCGGGTCGCGATGACGACACCGGCAGTATTCGACGTTACGGGAAAATGTATCCTGGTCACCGGCGCGGGGCGCGGGATCGGGAAGGGGATCGCGCAGGTGCTGGCGGAGGCCGGGGCCGATGTGGCGATCAATGCGCTGACGGATAAATACGCGGCGCCGCTGGCCGCCGACCTGGCCAAGGCGACCGGACGCAAGGTTGTCGCCGTCACCGGCGACGTGACCGGTGCGGCGGGGGCGCAGGGCGTGATCGACGCGGGTATCGAACGGCTGGGCCGCATTGACGTGCTGGTCAACGCGCTGGGCGATTCGATCCGCAAGCCGCTGGTCGCCCTGCCCGGCAAGGAAAACGCGCTGCAGCAGATATCCGAGGCAGACCTGCGCTTCATCGTCGATATCAACCTGACCGAGGCGCTGATGTGCACCCGCGCGGTGGGGCCGCACATGCTGGCGCGCGGGTCGGGCAAGGTGATCAATATCTCGTCGTTCACCGCCCAGTCGCGCGGCGCGGATCTGGTGCTGTACACCGCCGGCAAGGCGGCGCTGACCGGCTTCACCCGCACCCAGGCGCTGGAATGGGCGCCTTACGGGCTGACCGTCAACGCCATCGCGCCGGGCATGTTCCCGGACCCGGTGACCTCCGGCGACGACGCCGTGGCCGCGACGAAGGAACGGGCGAAAACCGTGGTGCCGCTTGGCCGGGTCGGCGAATTGAAGGAAGTCGGCTACCTGGCGCTGTACCTGTCCGCCGCCGCGTCGGACTACATGACCGGGCAGACGCTGATCATCGACGGGGGCGTGTGCCTGTAATGCCGGCCGAAAAACCGAAGCTGCGGCTGGGCGCGTTCATGCGGCCGGTCAGCATCCATACGGCGGCCTGGCGCTATCCGGGCGGCACGCCGGATGCGAATTTCAGCCTGCAGGCGCTTGTCCGCTACGCGCAGACGCTGGAGCGCGGCTGTTTCGACGCCTTCTTCATGGCCGACCACCTGGCGGTGCTGAACATGCCGATGGCGGCGCTGAAGCGCAGCGCGACGGTCACATCCTTCGATCCCCTCACCCTGCTGCCGGCGCTGGCGATGGTGACGACGCATCTGGGGCTGATCGCCACCGCCTCCACCACTTTCGAGCCGCCCTACATGGTGGCGCGGCGCTTCGCCTCGCTGGACCATATCAGCAACGGGCGCGCGGGCTGGAACATCGTCACGACGTCCAACCCGGACGCCGCGCTGAATTTCGGCCAGAAGGAACAGATGGAACACGCCGCGCGCTATCGCCGGGCGCGCGAATATTACGACGTGGTCACCGGGCTGTGGGACAGCTGGGCCGATGACGCCTTCATCCGCGACGTGGACAGCGGCGTCTATTTCGATCCGGAACGGCTGCACACCCTGAACCATGAAGGCGAGTTCCTGTCGGTGCGCGGGCCGCTGAATATCGGCCGCCCGGTGCAGGGCTGGCCGCTGATCGTGCAGGCCGGCGCGTCGGAAGACGGCAAACAGCTGGCGGCGGAAACGGCGGAGATGGTGTTCACCTCGCAGCGCACGCTGAAGGAAGGGCAGGAATTCTACGCCGATGTGAAAGGCAGAATGGCCACCGCCGGGCGCAATCCGGACCATATGAAGATCCTGCCGGGCGCGCTGGTCGTGGTCGGCGACAGCGAGGCGGAGGCGCGGGAGAAACGCGCGCTGCTGGACAGCCTGGTGCATTACGACAGCGGCATCGCCGCGCTGTCCATCGCGCTGGGCGTGGATGCGCGGCCGTTCGACCCGGACGCGCCGTTGCCGCCGATCCCGGAAACCAACGCCAGCAAGAGCGGCCGCGCGCGCGTGCTGCGCATGGCGAAGGAGGAAGGGCTGAACGTCCGCCAGCTCGCCGGGCGCATGGGCGGCTATGCGGGGCACGCGCTGGTCGGCACGCCCGCCGCCATCGCCGACGAAATGGAGGTCTGGCTGATGGAGAAGGGCTCGGACGGGTTCAACGTCATGTTCCCCTACCTGCCCGCCGGGCTGGACGATTTCGTCGACAGGGTGGTGCCGGAACTGCAGCGCCGGGGCATCTTCCGCACCGCGTATGAGGGCGCTACGCTACGGGAGAATCTTGGCCTGCCAAGACCGGAAAACCGGTTCTTTCCGTGATGACCGGCGGGCCCGCAAACGGAGGAGACTGTCATGCCGCATGAAATTTTGAAACTGACCAGCGTCCATCCGACGGACGGCTATTCGCATGTCGCGAAGGTCGGGAACACCTATTACCTCTCCGGCCAGGTGTCCAGGGACATCCGGGGTAACCTGGCCGGGCGCGGCGATATCGAGGCGCAGGTGCGCCAGGTGCTCACCAATATGCGCAACATCCTGCAGGAATGCGGCGGCGGCATGGGCAATGTGGCCAAGCTCACCACGCTGCTGACCCATCCGAGCTATCGCGACGCCTACCGCAAGGTGCGGGCCGAGTTCTTCCAGGACCCGCCCCCGGCGAATACGCTGATCATCGTGGAAAGCCTGGCCGCGCCGGAATATCTCGTGGAAATCGAAGCCGTCGCGGTGATCGACTGAGCGGCGTCGGGGATAGCGCGGTCAGGCTCCCGCCGGATCGGAGAGCGCTTCCGGCGATCCTGTCCTGGCGCCTTCCATCACGGCGCCCGCGGTGTCCGCCGCGGTCATGTCGCAGCCGCGCAAATCCGCCCGCACCAGCGTGGCGCTCAGAAACAGGGCGCCCGCCACCGCGGCGCCGTTGAGCGTGGCGTCCGTCAGCGTGGCGTCGGTAAAATCCGCCTTGGCCAGGTTCGACGTCGCAGCCTTGCCGGTACGCCTGCCGTTCCTGTCCTGAATGTGCAGCACGCCGATATTCGCCCTGCGCAGGTTCGCCGCTTTCAGGTCGGCGCCGGACAGATTGACGCCGCGCAGATCCGCCTCGGCCAGGTTGGCGCCGGCGAGGTTCGCGCCGGAGAGATCGCACATGGCGAGCGTGCAGCCCTTCAGCCGGGCGCCGGCCAGGCACACGCCGGCCAGTCCCGCGGCGGAGAAATCGATGCCGGACAGGTCAATTCGGCTCAGGTCGAGACCGGTGAAATCCGCGCGGGAACCCTCCTTCCCGCCGCTCTTCAGCCAGTCCCCGTGCTGCCGCAGCACAATGGCGAGATCCTCATCCGGCTTCGATACCGGCGAATCCAGCGTTGCATAGGACATGTTGGTCTGGCTCAGGTCGACGCCGACAAGGCAGGCGTCGCGCAGGTCCGCTTCCACCAGCGACGCGCCCGCCAGCACCGCGCCGGTCAGGTTCGCGCCGGCGAGCACCGCGCCCTTGAGGCGCGCGTTGCTCAGATTGGCCCCCCGCAGATCCGCGCCGGTGAGGTCGACCTGCGGCATCTGCGCCCCGCGAAAATTACACGCGACGCAGCTCGTCTCGGACATGTCCGCGTGGTCCAGGTCCGAATTGGCGAACTGGGCCTGATCCAGCTGCGCCCGGGAAAGATTCGTCGCCGCCTCGGGCTGGTCGCTGGCGTAGCGGCCCGCGCGCAGGTCCGCATTGTTGAAATTCGCGCCTTCCAGCGTGGCGCCGTGCAGCCGCGCGCCGCGCAGATCCGCGTACTGAAAATTCGTGCGAATGCATCTGGCGCGCTCCAGCGTGGCGCCGAAAAGATCGGCCTCGCTCAGGTCCGTGTCGCTCAGATTGCACTCGCCGAAATGGGCGCCGGGCGCGATGATCGATTTCAGGTCGAACCCGGCGAGGCTGAGCCCCGTCAATCGCCGCGAAGACAGATTGCCCCGCATACCGCCCTTGTTCATGCGGTACAGCAGGTGGTTCTTTATTATCCTGGCGATCGGATCAGGCGGCATGCCGGACACTTACAATGGAAATTCTTAATCTTGTATTACCTTCATAGTTTATCGTTAATTTTCGGTAAATGCCGGCGGCGCCGCCCGCCGGACGATCAGGCCCGGGGGACAATCAGGCCCGGGCGTTCAATATCATCTCCGCCGCCTTTTCGCCGATCATGATCGACGGCGCGTTGGTATTGCCGGAAATCAGGGTCGGCATGATCGAGGCGTCCGCGACCCGCAAACCCTGGATTCCCCGGACCCGCAGCCGGTCATCGACGACGGCCATGTCGTCCGGGCCCATCTTGCAGGTGCCGACCGGGTGGTAGGTCGTCTCGCCTACTTCCTTCACCCATTGCAGGATATCCTCGTCGGATTGCTTCTCCGTCCCCGGCGCGATCTCGGTCGTGTCGATGGCCCGCATCGCCGGCGCGGTCATCAGTTCGCGGGCGATCCGGACAGCGCGGATGGTGATTTCCGCATCCGGCGCGGCCGACAGGAAATTGAAGTTGATCGCCGGCGGCTTCGTCGGGTCGGCGGCGGCGATGTGCACGCTGCCCCTGCTTTCCGGCCGCATGACATGGGCGTAGCAGGTGAAGCCCTGCCGTTTCGATATCCTGTAATTCGCCTCGTACAGCAGCGGCACCCAGCCGAGCAGCACGTCCGGCGCCTCCAGCCCGTCGCGGCTTTTCACAAAGGCGCGCATCGGCGCGGTCGGGATACCCATCAGCCCCTTGCGGGTCAGCATGTAGCGCAGCGCGATGCCCGCCAGCCCGATGCCGCGCGCCTTGTCGTTATACGTGATACCGGGCTTGCCGACGGCCCAGCGGGTGCGCGGCGCGTAATGGTCGCGCAGGTTCTCGCCGACGCCGTTCAGCCCGTGTTTCACTTCGATGCCCAGCGCCCGCAGCCGCCCCGGCTGGCCGATTCCCGACAGTTCCAGGATCTGCGGCGAATTGATCGTCCCGGCGCTGAGCACGACCTCGCGACTCGCCCGCGCCTCGCATTTCCGGCCGTTCGCCGAATAGCGCACGCCGGTGCAGCGCGTGCCGTCCAGCATCAGGCTCTCGGTCAGCGCGCCGGTTTCGATTGTCAGGTTGCGGCGGCGCCTGATCGGATCCAGGTAGCAATACGCGGTGCTCATCCGGCGGCCGGCGGCGATGGTTGCCTGGCTCATGGAAATGCCTTCCTGGGTCGCGCCGTTATAGTCCGCGACATGCGGGATACCGACCTGCGCCGCCGCCTCGACCAGCGCGTCGTATAGCGGCCCTTTCTCGTCCGGCAAGGTCACCCGCAGCGGGCCTTCGCGGCCCCGGTATTCGTCGTCGCCGCCCTCGTAGCTTTCGAGGCGCTTGAATACCGGCAGCACGTCGTCATAGCTCCAGCCCCTGTTCCCCATCTGCGCCCAGGTATCGTAATCCTGACGCTGGCCGCGCACGAAGACCAGCCCGTTGATCGAACTGGATCCGCCCAGCAGCTTGCCGCGCGGCACCGGAACGCGGCGGCCGTTGGTGTTCGCTTCCGGCTCCGCGGTGTAGCACCAGTTGGCCAGCGGATTGGCCAGCAGCGCCCGCGCGCCGAAGGGAAAACGCGACAGGGGATGGCTCGGCGGGCCGGCTTCCAGCAGCAGCACGCGATGGTCCGGATTCGCCGACAACCGGTGCGCCACCGCCGAACCGGCCGAACCCGCCCCGACAATGATGTAGTCGTATGTTTCTGTATTCGCGTCCGCCATGGACCCTTCCCCCGGTTTTATCGATGATTTGTCAGTGCGTTCGCGCTGTCGGGGGACCAGTTTAGGGGATATCGCCGTATTGCTCCACGGGTGCTTGCGGCAGCGGGTATTATCGCGGAGTATCGCCCGTTCGCGGCGCGAATGTACATCAGGAGCCGGAATGCCCGACACCGAAAGAGAAGAAAGAATTCACCTCGCCACGGCCGAGGCGCAGGATCTGGCCGAAAGGGCGATGCGCGGCGTCGGCTATGATCCGGCGGATGCCCGGATTCTCGCCGACCATGTGATGGATGCGGCGCTGTGCGGGTATGAATATTCCGGTTTGCCGAAACTGCTGAACGTCGTTGACGCGCCCGATTTCAGGGAGCCCCGCCAGACGCCCCGTGTACTGAAGGAAAGTCCTGTTACCGCGCTGATGGACGGCGGCAACCAGAGCGGCATGATCGGCATCCACTACGCAACACAGGAAGCCATCCGCCGCGCCACGGCGCGGGGGCTCGCGGTCGTCTGCATGGCGAATACCTGGATGAGCGGTCGCAGCGCCTATTACTGCGAAGCGATCGCGCGGGCGGGGCTGGTCGGAATCCATACGGTCAGTTCCCCGGCGCAGGTCGCGCCCTTCGGCGGGGCGGGACCGGCGCTTGGCACCAATCCAATCGCCTTCGGCTTTCCGTCGGAAGGCGACCCGCTGGTCATCGACATGGGGACGTCGGCCTTCATGGCGACGGACCTGCAGCTGCGCGAACGCATGGGCGCGCCGATCCCGGACGGCGTCGCGCTGGATGCTTCGGGGCGACCGACCACCGATGCGCGCGAAGCGCGGCGCGGCACGCTGCTGCCCTTCGGCGGGCCCGAGGGCGGCTACAAGGGATTCGGCCTGGCGCTGGCCATGGACGCAATCGGCGCACTCTGCGCCGAGGCGCGGGAAGCCGGCGATGTGCGCGGCTACATGATCATGGCCTTCAAGCCGGACCTGTTCGTTTCCCTGGACGACTACCGGCGCGAACTGGCGGCGCGCATTGCCGCGATAAAGGCGGTACCGCGCCGGCCGGGCGTGGACGAAATCCGTCTGCCAGGCGAACGCGGCTACCGCGTGCGCGAGGTGCTGCGCCGCGAAGGGATCGAAATCGACCGCCGGATTTACGACGCGCTGTGCCGGCTGGCGCAGGGGCGACTCGACCACGGCGCCGGCGCCATATGATGGGCTGGCAGCGCCGGAAATCTGGAACCTGAAATCTGAAGCAGAACGGGGAGGATCAATTCATGGCTCAGGACAAGCGGACCGCGCTGATCACCGGATCGGGGCGCAATATCGGCAAGGCCATCGCGCTGCATCTTGCCGCATCCGGCTACAACATCGTGCTCAACGGTTCCCGCGACCGCGCCGCCTGCGAGGCGGTGGCTGACGAAATCAAGAAACTTGGCGCGGAATCGATGGTCGAGATGTGCGATATCGGCGATGCCGGCAAGGTCAAGGCCATGGCGCAATCCGCCATCGACCGCTTCGGCAGCGTAGACGTGCTGGTCAACAACGCCGCGATCCGACCCGACGGCGACTTCCTGAAGTCGAGCGAGGCGGACTGGAACCGCGTCATGGATACCAATTTCTATTCCGCCTATCACCTTGCCCGCGCCTGTGCGCCGGGCATGCTGGCGAAGGGCTGGGGCCGCATCATCCATTTCACCGGCATGAACGCGCAACAGGGCTATGCGGGCAAGGCGGCGGTAAGCGTGTCCAAACACGCGCTGTGGGGCCTTACAAAGTCGCTATCGAAGGAGTTCGGACCGCAGGGCGTGACGACCAACATCATTTCGCCGGGCACCTTCCCCGATATCAGCGAGGACGTCTCCGCGCCGCGCTACCAGGCGCTGCTCCGGAACAACCCGGCGGGACGGCTCGGCACCCCCGACGATATCGCCGCGATGGTCGACCTGCTGGTGACGGACCAGGGCGGTTTCATCAACGGCCAGATGCTGCAGATCAACGGCGGGGTAATCAATCAGTTTTAGCAGGGTGCGGAAGAATGCGGTTTTGCGGCCGGGACAGCCGTTCCAGATCGGCTATGGCGAGCAGGAGAATATCCTCGTCATAGACGGTCTCCCGGCCGGCGATCATTGACGCCGCGAGGATGCGGAGCTTGGCGATGACGCCATCCATTGTCGCGGCAGGCGTATCGGCGAGGCTGCGCATTGCCGGATGCCATTTTTCGCTATGGGCGGCGAATGCGGCGTCGATTTCAGCCGGACCATCGCCCGCGACGTCGCACAGGGCGTTTTCATCCGCCAGACGGGACCGCTCGGCGGCCAGCGCGCGAAGATACATGTCCAGTGTCAGTACCGGGTCCTGCGCCATGCGCTCCTCCCCCCGTAAATCCCGTCGGCCCGCTATTGGTCCTGCGTCGCTGAGGATTTCTGGTGTGCATTATTTACCCGAACGATTAACAATTTGTTACGAGTAACGCCCCGCCGGTCAAACCGTGGTGGCAGTCGACCGTGACGTGCCGGGATGTGTTTGGGGAACCAAATTGTCAGCATGCAGGGTCCGCCACGCGGGCAACCGGATGGTGACAGTCGTGCCGCAGTTCTTCAGGCTGTCGATCTTCAGGACACCGCCGTGAAGCTCCGTCAGGGCCTTCGACAGCGGAAGCCCAAGGCCGGTGCCGTCGTATTTCCGGTTGAGTTCGCTGTCAATCTGACCGAATTTGAGCAACGCCTTTTCAACTTCCTCCGGCGACATCCCGATACCGTTATCACAGGTCTGGAATTCGAACGCACCGGTGTCCAGGCACCGGATTTTCAGGACGACCTTGCCGTTCGAATGCGTGAACTTGATCGCATTGCTCAGGATGTTGACCAGGATCTGTTTGATTTTCCGCTCGTCGGCAAACAGCGGCGGCAGGTTCTCCTCCAGTTCCATTTCAAGCGTGACGTCGCCTTTCACCGCATGCGGGTTAATAAGGATAATGAGGGCGCGCACCACTTCGGCGATATCGATACTCTCTTCATTGAGGTCATCAAAACCGGACTCCACCTTGGAAAGGTCAAGAATGTCGTTAATCAACGACAGGAGATGAATGCCCGAATTGTGGATATCCTTCACGTAACTGCGATAGCGCGTCGACCCCAGCGGCCCGAGGCGTTCCGACTCCAGCACCTCTGAAAACCCGATTATCGCGTTCAGCGGCGTCCGGAGTTCGTGACTCATGTTCGCGATGAATTCGGACTTCGAGCGGTTGGCAATTTCCGCTTCCTCCTTCGACTCGATCAGGGCATGGCGCGCTTCCGTCTCCTTCGTGACGTCGCGTCCGGTACCCCGGTATCCGCTAAACGTTCCATCGCTGTCGAATGTCGGCTTGCCGGACACCGCCCACCACCTGACGGAACCGTCCGCGTCATTGCAGCTGTAACGGATATCACGAAACGGCCTGCGATTTTCCAGGTCGTCCGCAAGCCGTCTTGCGACACTCTCACTGATGCTGATCTCGCCGTCTTTCCTGTCCCCCGTCAGCAGCGTCTGAAGCGGCTCCACGGAAAGAACGAATGGCCCGTCGGAGGAATAGTCGATCCTGAGATCCCTGTCGGTCGACCAGAACAGATCGGATGCTATTTCCGCAAAGTCGCGAAACCTGATCTCGTTTTCACGCAAGATCCGTTCGTCTTCGTCACTGCGTAACTGGCTGGCGCGCTTCTGCCAGATCGCGAGACCGAGGAATCCGCAACCAAATGCGCCGATGACGACCAGCAGAATGACCAGCCAGAAGCGGATCTGCTCCAGTGTCGGCGCCCGGCGGATCTCAAGCATGAAGGTTGCATTCTTCTCGCTTAGCGGTATTTGCGACGTGAACGATTTGATGAACGGCAGGCGGACGCTCTGCTGTTTCGGCACATGTTCGAACAACGTCCTGCTGGATTCGTTCTCCGAATCATCGGACACGAGGAAGGTGATCTCCAGGTCGCTGTAATCTTTAATGATTTTTTCGAGAAACCGGCGCGGATCGATGATCAGCGCAATGATGCCGCTGGTCTGAATCTTGCGCAGGCTCTCCGTGGTGGGCGATGTGTAGCCAAGATAGAACGCCTTGAAGACAAATATGCGTTCCCCGAGATTCGGGAGGATTACCGAATTGGAAATCGCCACCTGTCCGCTCGCGATCGCTGTCGCCAGGGCATCGGCCAGAGCCGGGTTGGAAAGCAGGTCAAAGCCAATGAGCGGCGCATTCATGGGATCGAAGGGTTCAAGAACGACAATCGGCAGGTGAAACTTGCGGCCGGACGTCCGTTTCCTGATTTCACCGTCGATATGTTCGCTCAGGCTGAACTGGACGTAGCCGTTACGCTGCATCCGTTCTTCCATCGCGGCACGATTCTCCGCCTCCAGCACGTTCGCCTGCACGATCGCGTCGACGAACGGGTAGGCCGCAAGAAGTTCGCGTGACTGTCCTGCGAATTCATGGTTTTTTATATTGTCGCTTGAATGGTGCAGCCCGGCCAGCGATGTGAGGATCGCATCGGTATTGCCGAACTGCTGCGCCAGCATTCGCTGCATGCTGGATACGCGTTCGTCGAACGCCGTTTTCGATGCGCCCAGGTCAAGCCATATGGCCAGCACGGCCAGGGAAACGCATGTCAGGCCGGTAAACACCGAAAATCCGACAGTATCAAATGTCCTGAACGGCCAGCGATAGCGGATTGCAGTCAACCTACAGTACCTTTTTGGCTTTTCGCATCATACTGACAGGCAGCGTGATCTTCGCCGCATCGATGATTTTCGGATTTACCCAGATATCGCGCCGGCTGTTGGGGACAACGGGGATCGCCGAAGGCGAAATCCCGCCGAGGATCGCAAGCGCTGCTTTCGCCGCCCATTCTCCCTGTTCCTCGGGTACTTTCGTGACGCCGACGATCGCGAAAGGCATCATCCAGTCATGATTGGTTACACTCAGTTTGCCGGTCAGCTTCAGCACGCCCGCCTGCGCCCGCGCTTCGTCCCAGTCATTTATACCGGCATTGCTGCCAAGAACGACGAGATCTGTTTCCTGCGCCCGCTCATAGGCCTGCAGCCATTTTTCAGTCGAATCGACCAGCGCGAATTCAAGTTCGAAACCAAGCTGTTCCGCCGCCTCCCTGAACCGTTCCAGGTTCTTACTTTCCGTCAGGGTATCGGCGCCCAGGTAAAAGGCCCGGCGAAGGTTCGGTACGATATCCATTGCACTTTTCAGCATCGGCATGATCGGCGCCACCTCAATCATGCCGGTCATATTGCTGTAGGGAAATCCGTATTCCTCCGCGGTCCAGTTTATGCCGGAAAAGACGAACGGAACCGCATGATCCCTGAAGTACGGCTGAATCAGGTATTTCGCGGCATTGTCGTCCGCGGTAATCACGACATCCGGCTTCCACGAATCGATAATGTCTTTCGCTTCGAGCGCGATTTGCTTTTTTACTTCCACGGATTTCCGGTGCTTTGAATCCATGTTGAATTGGCGGTACTGGCATTTGCCGTCAAGGACGGCGCGAAGACCGCGCTCCACGCCGTCCGACCAGGCGTATCCCTGATGATAGGAAGAAACGAAGAGGCATTTTTTTTCGGCGGCTTCCGTAACGGCGGCGGGCGCCAATACCGACCCGACTAGCGTGAACGTCAAAACGACCGGGAACCAATTCACGGGCACCATAACCTTATCCTTTCCAAAAACGATCGCCGCCCGACCGGACAGGAACCATGTCCGCTTTCATGCGCGCAACCAGCCATAGCTTCTCGTTTGAAACGTTGCTCATACTTTAACCAAGTTTATGCGCGAGTGATTTATTAAAGATTAACGGATTACCGTCGGAGGCAGTTTGCCGGCGGATTTCTCCCCTCCAGCCGGATTCGCGCCATCGGGAAAATGGCGCGGTTTCTGGATTGAGGCAATTCGCAACCGGGTCTCCCCATCGGCAAAAGTTTGCCCGGGTTATTACAGAATCATGGATCAAAGACTTGCGCTCCCCGCACCTGTAACTGTATCAGCTACAAACAGCCACCCCGGCGTGATATCCATATTGGTTAAGGAATCAGCCGGTATTTATAACCCTTTCGCCGCGGTCCCGGTCCCGCCGCATAGCCGCCAACCGGATGTCCTCGCCTTGGCAATAATCAGGTAGAAACCACCGACGTGGAATTTCAGCTGGAATGGTTGTTTGCGGCGATGGTCGTGTTCATCGCCTATATGGTTCGCGGCATGGCCGGATTCGGATCCGGGCTTATCGCCGTGCCCTTGCTGGCCATGGTGTTTCCGGTCCACTTCGTCGTGCCGGTTGTCGTGTTGTTCGATTATATCGGTTCCGCCAGCCAGGGCATTCGTAACCACGACAAGATTGTATGGCGCGAGGAACTTGTGCTGATTCCATTCACTCTTGTCGGCGTTGCTCTGGGCCTCACCGTGCTGCAGTCGCTGGCATCGTCGACGCTGAAGCAGGCATTGGCGGTTTTCGTGATCATTTACGCCGTGTATCAGATCCTGCCACTGCCGGTTTTGCGGGGGTCACGGGTTCTGGCGGTCCCCTGCGGCCTCCTGGGCGGCATGATCGGCACGCTATTTGGCACGGGCGGACCGTTCTACATTATCTATTTCAACCTGCGCGGCTTGGACAAGGACGCCTCGCGGGCGACCTTCTCGGCCAACTTCCTGATCGATGGCGCCATTAGACTCGCCGCATTTGCGTCCTTCGGCCTGCTGACAGGCGATATGGCATTGGCCATTCTGGCCGGCCTGCCGCTGATCGCCGCCGGCCTGTGGGTCGGCGGGCGCGCTCATGCCATCATGTCGACCCAGGCCTATGTCCATCTGGTCAGCATATTGCTGTTCGTCAGCGGCATTATCCTGCTGTTGCGGAACTAAAAATCGTCTTGAACGCGCATTGCCGCGGGTGATTCCGGTTAATCCGGTTCCCGCGCAGGGGTTCACATCGCCCGTGTCGTCACCAGATAGTAACGACAAGGAGGTATTCGCATGAATTCGCTTCACGTCAGCAGAAATCCCGCGAACCCGCCGGCGGAGCCGGACCCGCCGGTCACGCCACCACCGATTATCATTCCCGAACGGCCGCCGGTGAAGCCGCCGCCGGATGAGGCGCCGGACGACCCGATTGATGACCCGCCATTCGAACCGCCGCCGCAGGATCCGCCGCGCCCGCATCCCGAACCGCCGCCGGTGCATGTCGCCTACCGGTCCGTCCCATGACAGACAATCGAGGCGCGGTTCCGCCCTGACCGCCATTCGGATCGGCATAGCGGTAACGACGCCGCAAATCGTTGCCCCGTGTCGTACTCCTTGGTACGGTCCCGGCCTGCGCGCGGCATCCGGCCGCCATTATGACGAAAGCGAAACCGATGTCTCATAAGGGCTTCCCCACACTCGACCTGCTGATCACGCCGCAGGAACTGCACGACAAACTCGGCCAGGTCAGCATCCTCGATTTCCGACCGGCGGAAGACTATGCGGCAGGACATATTCCAGGCACGCAGCATCTCGATCTCTACGGCGTCAGCCTGAACGACACGTCGGAAGCGCCGCTGAACGCCTTCCTGGCAATGTTCCAGGCGCAGTTCGCCTCACGCGGCGTCACCATGGACCGGCCGGTTGTGATCTATGACAGTGAAACCGGCGAACGCGCGGCGCGTGGCGTATGGCTGCTGACCGTGCTGGGCCACAGGGACGTTCGTATCCTCGACGGCGGCGCACAGGGATGGCTCGATGCCGGCTACGACCTGACTACAGAGCCATCGCCCCCGTCCGGCGGCGGATTGTCGGGCGAGCGCAACCTGACCGAACTGGCGACCCGGTTCGATGTGCATGCCGGGCTGAAGGACGACAGCGTCGTGCTGATCGACACAAGGCGGGAAACCGAATATCTGGGCACGGAAAAGCGCGCCCGGCGCGTCGGCACCATGCCGGGCGCGGTGCATATCTTCTGGCGCGACCACCTGGACGACAAGGGCGCGCTACTGCCCGCCGACAAAATCCGCGCCATGTATGAATCGAAGGGCGTCACCCCGGACAAGACCTGCATCCCCTACTGCCAGGGCGGATACCGGTCGGCCAGCACCTGGATCGTGCTGAAATCGCTGGGCTATCCGAAGGTGAAGAACTACATGGGCTCCTGGGGCGAATGGGGCAACCGGGACGACTCGGCGATCGTTTCCGCCGCCGACAACAAATAGCCAGGGAAACGCGGGCGCCGGGCAATCTGCAGCCGTCCGGCGCCTTAAGCCTTCGTCGTCCAGTAACCCGGATCGGCCGGAAACACGGAGGTCGTCTCGATCCGTTCGGTCGGACCGTCCAGCGTATCCGCCGCCGCCTTCCATACGGCGTAATGCGGCGCCGCGCGGTGCGCCTCTACCGCCGCCTCGTCCACATAGACTTCATAGAAGTAATAGACGTTCGGGTCGCTGACATCCTTCAGCACGTTGAAACGGCAGCAGCCGGGCTCGTCCCGCTCGGAACCCAGCGCATCGACCTCGATCGCCTTGAGGAATTTTTCGTGCATATCCGGTTTCACCCGGACCTTGATCCATTTGGCAAGCATGGTGTTCTCCCTTGTTGATTATCCGTCGATTGGTTGCGTCAGAAAGGACGGTCACCCTTGATCGTGACGCGATGCATCCGCCGGCGCCTGCCGGCGTAGTCGTTCAGCGCATGGTGCTGGGTGCAGCGGTTGTCCCACACCGCGAGCGCCCCGGGGGTCCAGCGGAAGCGGCAGGTGAATTCCGGCCGGATGACATGCCGGCACAGGAAATCGATCAGCGGCCGGCTTTCCGCTTCGGTCATGCCGCGGAAGCGCTTCGTATGGCTGCTGTTCACATAGATCGCCTTGCCGCCCGTTTCGGGATGGGTGCGGATAACCGGATGTTCGGATTCGTAGACTTCGGCCTCGACCGCATAGGCGTCCTTCATGCCGTTCAGCGTGGCCATCGCCGCCTTGCGGCCGCCGCGATAGGGACCTTCGGAGGAATTGACGCCGACCAGACCGGCCAGCAGCGCCTTCATCCCGTCGGATAGCGCGTCATAGGCCATCGCCGTATTGGCGAACAGCGTATCGCCGCCGTAATCGGGAACCTCCACCGCGCTCAGCACCGAACCCAGGGCCGGCTTCTCCATATAGGTCGTGTCGGAATGCCAGGAACCGCCGAAATTCTTCGTATCCGTCTCGGTCTTGAGGATTTCGATGACTTCCGGCGCATCCGGCAGGCCCTGGAGAAACGGATAGAGATCCGGTTCGCCGAATATACGGGTGAAGCGCAGTTCCTGCTGCGGCGTCAGGTGCTGGTCGCGGAAGAACAGCACATGATGCTTCAGGAAGGCTGCGTGAATTTCCGCCGCGACGCTGTTGGAAAATTCCTGGCGCAGGTCGACGCCGGAAATTTCCGCGCCCAGCGCACCAGCCACCGGCTGAATATCCATTATACACTGCCTCCCGCTTCCATGCCTTCCCCGGCAAAGTCAAAGAGCATCTGATTGTCCGCGCCCAGTTGCGGGGCCGGTCTGCCAAAGCCCGGGCGCTCGCCGTCGATGGATACCGGCAGGCCAAGAAGCCTGAAATCCGCGTCCGGGCTGGATTGCAGCATGCCGGTCGCCAGGGTCTGCGCGTGGCGCATCACCTCGGCCAGGTCCTGGACCGGGGCGTTCGGAATGCCCGCGGCGTCCAGCAGCGCGGCCCATTCCGCGCGCGGCCGGCGGGAGACCGCTGCCTGGATGACCGCGCTCAGCGACGCCTCATTCGCCATCCGGTCGCTGACGGTCCGGTAGCGCGGATCCTGCGCCAGTTCCGGGTGACCGAGCAACCCGCACAGCTTCACGAACTGCCCGTCGGTCGCGGTCGTGATCATCAGCAGCCCGTCGGACGCCGGGTAGGCATTGTTCGGCGCCACCAGCGGTCCGCGCAGCCCGCTGCGGCCCGGCGCGGCGCCGCCGGCCAGCATCTGCACCACCGGCATGATCATCATGTTCAGCGCGGATTCGAACAGCGACGCATCGACGACGCCGCCCCGGCCCGTATTCGCCCGGCGCAGCAGCGCCGCCTGAATGCCGATGGTCGCCCAGGTCGCGGTGGCGATATCGACAATCGACACGCCGACCCGGCTGGGCGGGCGGTCCGCTTCGCCGGTAACGCTGACGATACCGGAAAAGGCCTGCATCAGCGGGTCGTATCCCGCCAGGTCCTTCAGCGGCCCCGACCGGCCGAACCCGCTGATATTGCAATAGACCAGCCGCGGCGCCGCCGCGCACAGGGCCGTTGCGCCAAGGCCAAGCTTGTCCATCGCGCCGGGCCGGGTGTTCTGGACAACGACATCCGCCTTTTCCGTCATGAAGCGGAACAGCACGTCACGGTCTTCCAGCCGTCGCAGGTCCACCGCGATGGATCGCTTGCCGCGGTTCAGCGCCTGGAACGTGCTCGGCAATCCGCCGACATGGGGCGGCGACCACTGCCGCACCGGATCGCCGCCATTGACCGGTTCGAACTTGAACACCTCCGCGCCCAGATCGCCGAGGATCCGGGCGGTAAACGGCCCGGCGATCGTGTTTCCGAACTCGGCGACGACAATACCTTCCAGAGGACGCTGTTCCATGACCTGCCCGTACCCATACAAAACGACGGGCAACACCATGCCGCGCCGCGCCCGAACGGGCAAGCCGGTCAGCGCGACGACTTGTGAAAACGGGACTTGCCGCAAGGAAGACAGTCGTATACCGTTCTGTTTTTGTTCTTGAACAATGCAGCCATGCCATTACAGCGTACTGAGGCGGAAAAAATTATTTGGGCATTGCGGACCCTGATTGCGGACACGTTGCGGACCCTAAAAATGCATTTAAAACAGTGACTTAAGCGGGCTTATGCCCAAATAATTATTGCAGCGTCCGAATCTGCTAAGTCATTGATATTACACAGGCGCAATTTGATTGCGGCTACTATTGCGGCTATTCTTCAGTCGGCTCTGGTGTTGTCATATCTTTTAACGCATCGACCCATTCGCGCAAATCATTGACGCCTCCTATTGCCGCACCCTCATCGATTAGTGCCCTAATTGCGCCTCCCAAGCCTAGTTCGGCGTCATCCATCATATATAAAACCAAGCGTTCTCGTTCTGCCTGGTTGAGTGCCCCATCCTTTTTTGAAAAAATATAATCAAGAATAGGATGCAAAAATAACACTAATAACTTATCGACTATTCGCTTATCCAAATAATCTCGCTCGAATGGGGAGCCGTTACCAGTAAGAACCCAGTTCACATTTACTCCGATTACAGCAAGTTTTGCGAGAGCATTACTATTCGGCTGCCTTTTTCCTTCCATGTAATTGTAAACAGACCGAATTGGGATACCGGAATCTATAGAAAACGCCAAATGCGTCATGTGTTCTGCAGGTCGATAATTCTCGACAGCGTATCTGAATCTTTCAGCGACAGTGTTCATTTGAGCAGTCATATATTGTAATACTGTCCGTTTGTGCATAAACTGGGTGCATGAATACCCCAAACCGTACCACAAAACAGCAGGCATGCCAGATATCTCAACGCTCTACCCTCTATAATCGGGTCAGGGCCGGCTTTATTCTCAAGGGCACGACACTCAACGAATGGTGCCGCGCAAACAATGTACTACGGCAGTATGCCGAGAAGTGCATCAAGGATGAGCGAAAGGGACCGAAGTCTCTGGCATTGAAGGCGCGGATTCAGCGCGCGGCGGGGATCGGTCTGCGATGGAGTTAGCATGGATCGACGCGTCGGCCTTCGCTGAGGCAGCGGGTATCACTGCACGGCCAGCACGATTTGCCCTTTCCCGAGCCCATGCTGGCCACCCGTGGCGAAAGCATAATCTGATCGTCCGCACAGTCCGGGGCAAAGGCGGCAAGAGCGGCGTGCAGTACCAGGTGCGGGTCGATAGCCTTCCCGCGCCATTGCAGGACGCCTGGCATGCCCAGGCGCTGGTACCCGTAGTGGATGACAGCCCGGTCCAGATCGTCAGCCAGCACTCGAAAACAGCGCATTGGCGGTATGGCGTCATTGAGGACGCTTTGCAGCATCCGGCGCGAACAGCGGAGCGTTCGGAAACTATCGAGCGCCTGTCGCGGAAGTCCGTAGCCTGGCCCAGCGGGCGCTATGCGACAGTCTCCGCAAAATCGATCCGGCGCTGGATTCGGGACTACGAAGCCGGGGGCATGGCCGGCCTGCGGGATCGCCAGCGGTCGGATAAAGGCGCGAGCCGGGTCTTCATCAGCCGGACATGGAGCGACGGCGTTCCGTTCGATGATGCTACGAAGGCGCGGATTGCCGAAACGGTACAGCGCAAAACGCGGTCGTTCTTTGCGGAAAACCTGTCTATCGGCTGGCAGTGGATCGCGCGTTTCGCCAACGAGACCTTGTATGAAGAGACTTTAGACGCCGGTTACGACACCGATAAAAGGCGTCTCAGAGCCATTTGCACAGTGAGCCGCCCCTTCGTGGAAGCCGCGCGGCCCTATCGTGAAATTGCAATATATGACAAGGACCGGAAACGCCATTTCGACAGGTCGGCGCCACGGATAAAGCGGAGCCGCGACGGGCGGCTTCCGATGGATATCGTCGTCGGTGACGTTCACCCTATCGATATCCTCCTGCCCCGGCCTGGCGGCGGGACGTTCACGCCGAAACTCGTTGCCTGGTACGATCTGGCGACGAACCGGTTCTTTTTCTGGCCGGTTTTCCTGAAGAAGGGCGAAGGCGTCCGCCAGGAGCATGTCGTCGAATCAGTTATTGCCATGGCGCTGCATCCCGAATGGGGCATGCCGCAAAACCTCTATCTGGACAACGGCGGCGAATACAACTGGGCCGGCCTTATCGACGACGCAATGCAGCTCAATACGACGATCCGTCACCTGGACTCGGACCCCGAGCTGGCGAAGATATTTCGGGCGCGTTCTTCGGCGATCATCAAGGCGCGGCCCTACAATGCCCCGGCGAAGGCAATCGAAGGCGGGTTCGGTGTCCTGGAAGGCGGCGTATTCTCGATGCTGCCGGGATGGATTGGCGGCAACCGAATGAAGAAAAAAACCGCCAATGTCGGCAGGGAACCGAAGCCGTATCCTCATGGCGAACACCGTTTCCGGGAGGACCTGGCGAACGCCCTGGCGGCATACGAGACAACGCCGCAATCGGGGTTTCTCGCCGGATTATCGCCGCGTCAGAAATTTGCGGAAGCCGTCGAAGCCGGTTGGCAGCGCATGGATATTGAAGAGACAGCGCTGCGCGCCGTATTTGCCAGGACCGTGTCGCGGAAAGTCAGCCAGGGCGCGTTCACCCTGAACAACGTTTCCTATACATCCCGCGAAATCCAGCGGCTTCCGGCCGGCACACAAATATATATCCGGGTACCGGTTTCAGGTGACCTGTCGCAGCTTGCCGTGTGCGACCGGCATGAAAAATACATAGGCCTGGCCGTGCCCGATGTTGCATTCGATATTCTCGATCCGGCCGGCGCCAGGGAGGCCGCGAAACGGCAGAGCGTCAACCGCCGGGCCATCAATGAAATGCGCGGCGATGTAGATCCCGTCGATATGCGGGCAGAGTTGAAGCGCCTGGCGGAACGCGCGGATGCAGCGCCGGTTCCCGAAAGCGCCGGGACAATACGGCTTTCCGACACCATGCGGGCTATCGGCAGGGACATGGCCGCAACGCCCGGTGAACGCAAGGCCATCGAGCGGGCGCAAGCCGAGGCGGATCGCCAGGCGTTTCGCGACGCCAGCGACAAGTTTTTAGGAAAGTCGAAAAACCGGAGGGCGGCGCGGTAGCAGCCGGCCGCCCTCCATTGTGGCCCCGAAAAGGCCGTCTCTAAGCAGGAGAATGATATGCCGGAAGTCATCGATTTTTTCAACCGGAGAAGCGATCCCGGTTTTTGTGAAACGCCGACTGCCACCGATATCATCCGGGTTCTCGAAATGACACGCGAACTCCGCGATATCGGCCTTATCGTCGGCGCGCCTGGCGTCGGCAAGACGACAACGTTGCGCTGGTACAGGGAGCAAAACCCGAATACGCGATACTGCCTGATGAACCCGGCCGTGGCGTCCATGTCGGCGGCATTGCAACTGATCTGCAAGGCGTTGACCGGGTATTCGCCCCAACGGGCTGCGGAAATTCATCACGTCATGTGCAACGCGACCGAATGGCAGCAAGGCCCGGAATTGCTGATTATCGATGAAGCGCAGCACCTGAACGACCTGACGCTGGATTCGTTGCGTTGCGTAAACGATGAGACGGGATTGCCGATTGTCTTCGCGGGAAACCACACGCTGCGGAACCGGTACAACAACACAAAAAGGGCGTCGTTCGCCCAATTCACGTCGCGGATCGGCCCGAAGCTGTTCCTGGACGAATCGACCTATTCCGATATCGCGGCCCTGGCCAGGCATCATGGCGTAACCGACAGGAAGGCGGTCGCATTCCTGGAGCGCCACAGCATTCATGCCGGGTTGCGGTATGTCGGCAAGCTTCTGGCCATCGCGGGAAAGGGCGGGCCGGTCACGCTGGCCACGTTGAAAGAAGCGTCAATGTCGCTGGGAGACGGGCAATGAGTGGACCCGCGCAAGTAACGATGCGTGAAATCGTCGATATGATATTCAGCATCGGCACCGCCATTGATGAGGTTCGAAATCTTGCGCTTCTGGCGGAAACCCTGGCGGGTGAGATGTGTATCGAAGACAATTCTCTTAGAACCGAGCGCGACTTGGTAATGGCCGTCAATTCCGGAATCGGCGCAATAGCCGAACGGGCAGCAAATGCCCTGGACAATATGGAAGCCGAATTAAGAAAGACGGAAGGGAGTGAAGCGTCATGAGTGGCATTGACAAAAACAGGTTGAACAGCTTTGGCCACAAAATTGGCGATGTCGGCTTTTCCGTTACCAAGGTGCAAAACCTTGCGGCTCTGGCTGATGAAATTGCCGGTGATATGATGGTCGCCCGCGACGGCATGCTCGATGCTCAGCGCGAAAACATTTGCGCCCTGTTGGCGGGAATAGAAGCCATAACAAAGGATACCATCGAGAAGCTGGAAAGGCTGGAACTCGAAATCAAGGGGATGGAGCCGCGCGATGTCCCTCAGTAGAAAACAGACCGCCCTTGTCCACATTGCGAAGAAGCAGCTCGCGCTCACGGAAGATGAATACCGCGGAGTCCTGGCGAAAACGGCCGGGGTTGAATCGTGCAGCGAGCTGGACGGCTACGGCTTCGAGGCCGTCATGCAGTATTTTGCGGCGCTGGGTTTCAAGTCCGGCTTCACCGAGTCCTTTTTCGGCCACCGGCCCGGCAGGGCGAGCCCGAGCCAGGTCGGGCTGATCCGCAAACTCTGGACCGAGTATACGGACGGCAAGGGTGACGACGCATCGCTTGGCAAATGGCTGGACCGGACCTTCCATATATCCGCGCTCCGGTTCCTGACGGCGCAGGATGCGCCGAAGGCAATCACGGCCTTGAAGGCCATGAAGAAGGGGAAAGCACGCCGTGACAATATACAGTGAAGAAGAGCGGCGCCGTCTGCATCTTCCCGGCATCGCGTCAAAGATCGAACGCGATGCCGAGGTTCGCGAATTCATCGAAAAGAATCTGCCTGTGATGACGTTCGCGGCGCTGGGTGACGCCTGCCGCGAACGCTTTGGGCCTGAGCGCTCGCCTTCAAGTTCGGCCATTCACAGGTACTGGAAAACGACACCAGAATACCGCCGCGCTCGTGGCCTGGACGACGACGCGAACTGAGCGCGTGGGAGGGCGTCATTCGGTTTGCCGCGCTCCCACGTACCCGAAAAGCGGAGTCCACGCTTCCACGCCCTCTTATCGGCTCTTAATGGGTATTCAAAAGAGGTGCCGGGCCGGTTATCTGTCCTGCGGCCCGAACAACCAGGATAGCTGCATCGGCGTTACTGCCATAATCGCGCGAGGATCGCCGCTGGTGACCAGCTCCCGCTCATGGCCCGGAGATACCCGGAATTTCCTCAAACGCAAAATTGAACGCTGGAAACGCGATTGCGCGGGACTCCGGCGGCGTCAACCGTAATCGGCCAGGCAATGCGGTGCGAGCCAAAGGCCGATGTACAAGCAGATCGTGAATCCGACAAGCCCAAAGCCGAATAGCCAAGTGACCACTGCGGCCCAAGCGACGGCGGTCGCCATTGCGAAACAAAAAAGGGAGATCTTCTTGGATAAAGGCATGGCTTGATCCTACGCCATGACACCGGGAAGCCGGAAATCAATTTATAAATGCCAGGAAAGCGATTGCTCGGATTTACGCCGGCGACCGGCGCTCCGCGAATTTTCAGAATGACAACGAGGTCATTCTGAAAAATCTCTATCCGGGCGCGAGGCGGAGAATAGCTTATGGATCGCCAGCCAGGCAAAGCGCAGTCGTTGCGCTCTGCCGACCAAAGCGCAGTCGCTGCGCTTTGACGATCACGGATTCAGCATATCCCGTGTCCGGACTTGCCACGCCGCCGCTGCGAGCGCAATGACGGCGTTTCAATCCCCTCCTCGATAACTGCCCGGAACTGTTCCGGGGCGATTTCCCTGTCAAAACCGGACATGATCCGGCTTGCATGGCGGAGGATAGGGGCTTGCTGCACTCCCGAACGATTTTCTACTGCTCCCAGTTCATGAAATTGGCCGAAGTCATCGGCTTCCACGCGACGAACCTTCTTTGCCAGCGTTTCGGGGGCGTGGAGGATGTTCGCGTGCCGGCTGACGCCGGAAAAAACTGTGATTTACGGGATGTCGTCGGCAACGAGAACTTCGAGAAACTTGTCGCGGTCATGGCCGGGCAGAAGATCGATATCCCGTTGCCTCCCCGTGAAACCGCGAAAAAAAGTCAAATCGTCGATGACCTGTTGCGGGGCGAGTACAGTGTTCTGGAAATCGCGCGGCGGAGTGGCGTGACCATGCGATACGTGCGCCACATCAGGTCTTATCTGCGTTCGTTTGACGTCGATATCCCGGCGCAGCCGCCAAGCGCTTCGCCTTCGTCCGACCGGAGCTGACCCATGGATGACGACGCAATCATTATTCAGCCGGAAGACGGCACCGCATACCGGGGCCGGTGGCGCATCCGGATAATCCGCGCCGGCCTGTCCGGCAACGGCAACTTCTACTCCGACCAGGCGCTCATGGAAGCCGCCTCGCTGTTCAACGGCGCAAGGGTTTTCGTGAAGGGCGACCAGGAACACCTGAAGGGCCTTGGCAAGGATGTGCGCAACCTGATCGGCCGCCTGTCCGAAACCGCCTTTGTGGCCGGCAATGGTCCCGATGCGGGAGAGCTGCAAGGCACGCTCGATCTGATCGAGCCGGACGGCGTGATCGGTCGCAAGATCAAGGCCGCCTGGGACCGGGGCATGACAGATCTGTTCGGGTTTTCCATCGATGCAATGTGCGTGTCGGTGAAGGGCGCCATAGAGGGGAAACCCGTGCGGATATTGCGGCGGGTTCAGAAAGTCAATTCCTTGGACCTTATTGTCGAGCCGGGCGCCGGCGGACAGGTCCTCAACCTCATCGAGAGCAAGGGAAGCAAGAGCATGGACGAAGATGAATTCCTGACCGGCGCCGACGTGCGACGGATCGTCGAGGCGACCAGGTTGCCGCAACCGGCGAAGACGAAACTGATCGCGCATCACAACGTGACAGAAGACTTGACCGAAGCGCAGCTTCGCGAAGCGATCAGTACCGAAGCCGACTATCTCGCTTCAGTCTCGGATAGCGGCAAGGTCACAGGCCTGGGGGATGGCGCGGGTGATCGCCGTGACGTTCGCCTGATCGAAGGGCGCGGCGACAAGGTGCAGAAGATGCTGGACGCTTTTTTCGATCCGGCCGACCGTTCCGTCCGGTCAATCCGCGAAGTCTATCTCAGTGTCACCGGCGACCGTAACTTTACCGGCCTGTATCGCAACTGCGACCAGGGGCGGATGACCGAAGCGCTCGACAGCGGAAGCTTCACCGAAGTTCTCGGCGACAGCATCGCGCGGCGCATCCTCAAGGAGTATGCCAACGAGACGATCTACGATGTGTGGCGCAAGCTCGCCAACGTTGTTCCGGTCGCCGACTTCCGGGAGCAGCAGCGGACGCGCTTCGGCGGCTATGGCGATCTGCCTGTCGTTGACGAAAGCGACCCGTACCTGGCGCTGAGTTCTCCGACCGATGAAAAGGCCGTCTATGCCATCGCCAAGCGCGGCGGCACGGAAAGTCTCACGCTGGAAATGATCACCAACGACGACGTGGGCGCCGTCCAGCGTATTCCGCGCAACCTTGTGCGCGCGGCCAAGCGGACCCTGTCAAAGTTCGTCCTGGACTTTCTCAGGACCAATCCGGTGATCTACGACGATATCGCTTTCTTCCACGGCGATCATGGAAACCTGGGATCGACGGCGCTGGGTACCGGTTCGCTGGCGGCCGGACGGCTCGCGATAAAGAACCAGGTCGAAATGGATTCCGGGGAGAAGATCGGCCTCGGTCCCCGCAATCTCTGGGTGCCCGATACGCTTGAGGAAACGGCCGTCGATTTGTTCCGGCGCAATACCGAGCAGGACCACAACTTCATCCAGTCGCTCAGCCTCGACGTTATTCCGGTCTGGTACTGGACCGACAGCAACGACTGGTGTCTGACGACGGATGTGAACGACCTGCCGCCGGTGGAAGTCGGCTTCCTTTCCGGCCAGGAAGAGCCGGAGCTGTTCGTCCAGGATCACCCGAGTTTGGGCTCCATGTTCAGTAATGACCAGGTCACCTACAAGATCCGTCATATCTATGGCGGGGCGGTCACCGATTATCGCGGCGCATACAAGGCCGTGGTCACCTGACACCAACGCGCGGGCCTCGACTCCCCCGCGTCGGGTGCCGCCGTCCTGTCTTCATCCCTTCGCAGGGCGGCGGCGCTCGAAACTGAAAGCAGCGCCATCGTGAACGATACAGACGACTATTCGGAGCGGACCATGGACAAAGATCAGCTCGACGGCTTCCCGGCATTCGCCGTCGAGCTGGCGCAGGAATGCGCGGGCATGACATTGCTGGACGCAGACCGTGCGCTTGACGATGCCCGGCGTTATCTCTGGATGTGGCACTTCGGCAGCGGCCCGAAAAACGATCCTGTGCCGCCGCTATTGGCTGCCGCGCATCGCATTGCCAGCCGGATGCACGGTGTGTTTGCGCCGCTTGAAGTGGATGACCAGCTTCTGGAAGTGAGACTTTATCTATGGGCGTGCTACTTTGAGAGCAAGCAAGGTTCGCGCTTTAAGGAGCAGTTGACGGCCTCCGGTGAGGGGCGCAGGGCTGGCCCTTCGATCCACTGACGACGCTTCCGAGACGCCTCTCAGAGCCGCTTCAAAAGGCTCCGAGAAAGGCCAGCGCGATACCGGATATCGCCAGGCGTTTCATCGCCAGCGCGGCGCGACGAAACGGGCATGTTTGACCGACGCGTAATTGCCATTTAATGGCCCTTTGAGAAGCATCTCAGAGTCGATCCGAATCCCGTTATATCCCCCATGGTCCCGAATAGTCCCGGTTAAATGCCCAAATAATTGTGTACATGCCCATATAATTAATACCAACACAGTACACGTCATATCAGCATCGGTATCGAACAGCCCCTGGCGACGGTCGCCGGTTTTCTGGGCGATCCCGCGAATTTTCCCAAATGGGCGTCAGGGCTGGGCGACTCCTTCCACCATGTCACCGGGACGGACTGGCGCGTGGAAACTCCCATGGGGCAAATGACAGTGCGTTTCACCGCGCCCAACGATCATGGCATCGCCGACCACACGCTGATTCCGGCGCAAGGGGCGGCGATGTATAATCCGTTGCGCGTCGTCCGCAATGGCGCAGGCTGTGAAGTCACCTTCACACTGTTCCAGCGGTCGGGTATGAACGATGCGGAATTCGACCGGGATGCGGCATGGGTCGCAAGAGACCTGGCGGCGCTGAAGGCGCTTCTCGAAGGCATGTGAACCTGTGAAGGTGCAATAAACCAGATCGTCTTTATCTGAGGCAACTTGCGTCCGACCGGCTCAGGCCGCGTGCGTGGCGGACAGGATGATTTCTACCGTCGTCCCCTCGCCGAGTGTGCTGTAGATCGCGAAGCGGCCATTCTGTTGCTCGACCAGGCGTTTCACGATGGGCAGGCCGAGGCCGGTACCCGCCGTATTCCGTACCTGTTCGGTATCCGCTCGCTCATAGGGTTCGCAGATTTTCGGGATTTCGTCCGCGGCGATGCCGCAGCCCGTATCCGATACCGTCAAGCGGATGTGACTGGAATCCATCGCCGCGAGGGCAACCGTAACAGTGCCCCCGTCTGGCGTGAACTTGATGCCATTGGACAGCAGATTGAGCAGCACCTGCTTCGTCGCCCGCTCATCGGCGATTGCAGACGCTCCGTTCAGGTCGTCTTCCGTTTCCAGCACGACACCCGCGGCTTCGGCCAGCGGCGCAACCAGCGCCACCATGTTCGCCGTCAACTGCGACAGGTCCAGGGGTTCGAGATGCAGCGCTTCCCTTCCGGATTCGAGCTTAGACAGGTCGAGGACGTCATTGATCAGCGATAGCAGGTGCTGGCCGCTACTGTGGATGTGCCGTGCGTATTCGACGTACCGCGCTTCGCCGCACGGACCGAAACTTTCCAACGCGATGACTTCCGAGAAACCGAGGATAGCGTTCAGCGGCGTACGGAATTCATGGCTCATCTGCGCGACGAAGTTGGATTTCGTCCGATTGAGCGCCAACGCCCTTTCTTTTTCGTCGACCAGTCCGTTCAGCATCCGTTGTCGTTCGGTCACGTCTTCCTGCAGGCAGACAAAATGCTCCTCTCCAAACGGTTCGCCGGCAAGCCGGTACAGCGATACGTCCACCCACAATACGCGGCCGTCAGGCTTTCGGCGCCGAAGCAGCCCGTGCCAGGTATCGCCGCAGGATACCCTGTCGCAGATTGCGGTCCAGGACAGGTCGTGAGGGCCTTCGAATTCCTTCTGCCGCAGATCGAGACCAAGCAGATCGCCCGAGGACTTGCCTGACAGCTTTTCGCATGCCGGATTGACGTACTCCAGTTGCCAGTTGGCATCGGCAACGGAGACCGCGACGGGACTGTTTTCGACGGCGAAGGACAGCAAACCGATGCGCTGTACCATGCGATCGAACTCATCGGCAACGTCGGCAAGGTCGGAATTGTCGTTACCCTCGGAAAAGTTGGCGGTACCGCCACGACGTCCCGCCGCGACAGCGGTATCGCGGAATCCGCGCAGCCCGGCCCTGATCCGAATCAGAAGGAGCAGCGTGACGCCGGCAGCCGCAAAATACAGCAGGCTGGCAAACTGGATTTCCGGGGACTGCCAGTAAGGGCGACCGAACGAGGATTGCATAAATGCATCGCCCGCATACGACGTCACGATCGACCAGCAACCGTTATCCGTCGTGACAGGCACTATGGCCGTAATCAGTTGCTGCGGACCATCGGGAACATTGTGGCGAATGCCGATGGTTTTATTTTTGCTGCACGAACCGGACAGCCGCGACAGGACTCCAATTTTTCCCAGAACTTCTATCTCGGACGAGAGATAGGCTTCGGTCAGCGCCGGATGCGCAGCGACATAATAGTACCCGTTGTCATAGTACCCGTTGTCGGCGGTAGCGGCGTTAGGCCGGTAAAGCACCCTGATGTTAAGGTTATCACTGGCAAGCGTCACCAGCGCACTGTCCAGTTGCGGCAGGATTTTTGGCCCTTCCCGCAACAACGGCGCGAGATTGAGTGCAATCAGACGTCCCTGTTCCCGCGCCGACTGGAACAGTAATTCCGCCTTGTCCTTTTCTGCCTCGCCCAGCCGTTCGTATATGATCAGCGGCACAACAATAAACACCAATCCGGCCACCGCTATTTTCGCCGACAGGCTGCGCCGGTGCGGTACCTGCCGGCCACAGGCCTGACTTAAAGAACGCAGAAGTGTCGGAAGGTCCTGACTGAAGAGGCGCAAGGCCCGCCGTTTTAAGATCCGTCGCCACTCGTGGCCGCTTTCGGCCAGTTCCTCCATACTCACAAGGCGCGCCCGCCACGATTGCCCTTTCTCCACCCGGGCCATTTACATATTGCCCGTCTTGCGCGCCGGGAGCTGCGCCGAAGAGATAACGCAGTTCGACGAGCTTTCAGCCGGCGCCATTGACCCGGAAGAATCGATTTCCGAATAGAGGACCCTGTAGACCCCGTTGGACAGACTGGCATACAGGTAAAGCGTCACGCGACAATCCGTGAAGCGATAATGCATCACCTGCGATGGCGGTGACCGCACGTTTTCCACCGCATCGCCCAGCAGCAACGCGACGTCCCGACCTGAATACCCCAGCAACGACTCCGGGCTCAACTGCAGGAAGCCGTTGAAATTGGCGCTTTCCGCGGGAATTTCTGGTGGATACCGCCCCCGCGCCGGCGGCTTCATCGCGGGCCGGGGAAAAGCGGTCGGCGGATCGAGGCTGCTAAATACGGTGGCGGGAATATTCGGCGCCACGACGACCGACGACTCGTGCGTCAACGGATGATTATCCAGGGTACTGCACGCAGTTAGAACGCCAATTCCCACCAGTACGAAAGTTGCTTTCACGGCCAGCGCAAAAAACGGCATCGGATCGACCAGCAAATGGTACACGAATCGGGACGAACGCATTCGAAGTATCTAATGCGTAAAAGGTAAAGAACGCGTTAAGAAAGCAAAGGATTCATTACTATAAGATGAATAAAATTATTATATTTCTATCTTACGTTACAGCCTGTTCGATCGTTCCGGGGAGCAAGGCATCGGAACCGGCATCGCTATTGGACGTTGGTTCCCTGATATTGTAGTTGCCATGGCAGGTTTAAGCCGCACATTAAATGTTCAGAGGAGCCGGTTTTCAGTAACCTGACCATGACGAAACTTTGTGAAGAAAAAATACTTACCGAAGGTCGAAACTGCTGGCGCATTGCGAATGCAGGCCGCGCGGCGGTTCTGATTGATGGCGCCGCCTATTTTGGAGCGTTGCGCGCGACCCTGTTAAAAGCGGAACGTTCGATATTTATCGTGGGGTGGGATATTGACAGCCGCACCCGGTTGGTCGGGCCATCCGGTAACGCGGAAGACGGCTTTCCGGAGCAGTTGGGGCCGTTTCTAACGGCCCTTGTCGCGAAACGCCCTAATCTGCGGATCCATCTGCTTCTGTGGGATTACGCCATGCTCTACGCGCTGGATCGGGAGCCGCTACCTTCGATCAATCTCGCCTGGAAGACGCCGAAGCAGATTTCAGTTTGTCTCGACGATGTATTGCCCGCAGGCGCCAGCCACCATCAGAAGATCGTCGTTGTCGACGATAGCGTCGCATTCTCCGGCGGACTTGATCTAACGATCCGACGATGGGACACATCACACCACAACATCGGCGACAAGGCCCGTCTTGACCCGACGGGAAAGCCATACCGGCCGTTTCACGATGTTCAGATGATGGTCGATGGCGATGCCGCTGTTGCGCTGGGGGAACTGGTGCGCGCGCGATGGCGGAACGCGGCCTGTGAGACACCGCTGAAATCGAATCCCATAGGCGACCTGTGGCCAGAGAATGTGGAAATCGATTTTACCGATGTACGGATCGGTATTGCCCGTACGGCGCCGGCCTATGATGGAAAAGACGAAATCCGCGAGGTGGAAGCCCTGTACAAGTCATCGATCGAGGCAGCTGAAAAATCGATTTATCTGGAAGCCCAGTACGTCACGGCAGGAAGCGTGGCGGTGCAACTGGCGAAGCGCCTGCAGGAAAAGCCAGACCTTGAAGCGCTCATCGTCGGACCCAATGTACACCATAGCTGGCTGGAAGAACAAAGCATGAATAACGGCCGGCGCCGCTTCATGGAATACTTGAAGAAAGCCGGGTTTCGTGACCGCGTTCGATTGTTGTATCCCACCATACCCGACGACGACACGCAAGAAGGGGTGATGGTCCATGCTAAAATTTCCATCGTCGATGACAGGTTTCTTCGTATCGGGTCCGCCAATCTGAACAATCGATCAATGGGTATGGACACGGAATGCGACCTGGCGCTGGAAGCGGCATCTCCAGAACAATCCAGGCGAATTACCTTCATCCGGAATCGCCTTCTCGCCGAGCATTTAGGAACCGAAATCGCCGCTGTCGAACAGGCCATCGAGAAAAAAGGGTCGCTGCTCGCCGCTGTGGAGAGCCTTTCCGACGGCCCAAAATCGCTACGGCCGGTCGAACTGGACAACGTACCGAATAACGAACTCGCCTTAACGGTTGGCTGGCTGGCCGATCCGGAAAAGCCCGTGGCGACGCCGGATTTCGCAGGCGAATTGTTCGATGGAGCGGCCACAAGCGGAGCATCCAGCCGCCTGATAAAACTGTTGGCGTTACTGTTCGCGGTATTCGGTCTGGTCGCGATCTGGCGGTTCACCCCCTTGTCCGAATTGACCAACCCCGGCGACCTTATCGCGTGGCTGCAATCGATCGGCAGTGGCTTCTGGATGCCGGCCGTCGTCGTTGTCCTCTTCGTCCTGGGCGGATTGGTGGCGTTTCCGGTTACGGTCATGATCGCGGTTACGGGCATGATGTTCAATCCATTCACCGCGTTTCTTTGCGGCCTTGCCGGCTCATTACTGAGTGCCGCCGTGATGTTTTTTATCGGCTACAATGTGGGCCGGAGTCCGCTGCGCGACTTGATAGGAACAAAAGTCAATCGCGTCAGCCGCGCTCTGGCGCGTCGTGGCGTGCTGAGCGTGATTGCGCTCAGGATGGTGCCTATCGCGCCGTTTACCCTGATAAATCTGGTTGCCGGCGCCTCCCATATCCGCGCCTCCGACTTCCTGATCGGCACAATCCTGGGCATGACCCCGGGCATTTTCGTCGTGAGTTTCCTGGGACGCCAGCTTGCCCGGACGCTTAATAATCCGAGTTCCACAGAACTGGCCATGTTGGGTCTTGGCCTGATCGGATGGTTTCTGCTTGCGTTGGGCTTTTATTTTATCGCGCCGAAACTGCGTTCCCGCAAAGATGAGTGATGCGCCCCGGACGCTCCGCCTCGTCACCTGGAATATCCATGGCGGAATCGGAACCGACGGCCGGTTCGACCTGAAACGGATCGGCGGGATTATCCGTGCCTTGGCGCCCGAGATCGCAGCGTTTCAGGAAGTGGATATGCGGACGAAGCGTGATGCGCAAACCGACATATACGCATATTTGCGCAGTCAGGTGGGCGACCATGGTCATCAGGCATGGGCGCTGTCGGGTGCGGATGGACAGTATGGTCAGATGCTGGCAAGCCGGTTTCCACTGGAAGACCGGCATATTCACGACATCTCGTTGCCAGGCCGCGAACCCCGAAAAGTGATGGAGGCCAGGGCACGCTCCCCCTTCGGACCGCTGCGCGTCATCTCGACCCACCTGGGATGGCGAACCGCAGAAAGGATGCGCCAGGTCAAGTGGCTTCGCGAGATTATAATGGAAGATCATACAGCGCCGTTACTGTTGTTCGGTGATCTGAACGAATGGCATGAACGCAGGCTGCGGCGTCTGCTTTCAGATCTGTTTGAAATTCGAAGAGGGAACAAAAGTTTTCCATCGCGGCTTCCCCTATTCGCGCTGGACAGGATCATATGCCGCGCCGGGCCGATGGTGCTCGAATCGCGTGCCGTAAAGGAAGCCGAAAAGGCGTCGGATCACCTGCCTGTATTCGCACGGATAGCGTTACCGTCCATCGGGTGAATCACACGGCATGCCGCATTGAAAACAGAAGCACCAGACCCCCGGCATATGTCACCAGGACTGCGGCCGAATCGACGCCCATTCGCCCGATTGTCCGGTCCCGCCGCTCGATTATGCCAATGAGGAAAATGCCGGTGACGGCAACGCCGAGCAAGGCGCCGATAATCGAAAATTCACCGACACGATCCAGCACAGGCGGACCGGGTGCAATGGCGTCGACCCCGACGATGAGCGCTACATTCAGAATATTCGTTCCAAATATATCGGAAATCGCCATGGTATAGAGGCCGCGGCGCATGGCGGCAAATACCGTGCTTACTTCCGGCAGGGACGTCGCGATGGCGACAAATGCGACGCCCATAAAGGAAGAACCGAGCCCGGTCTGATTGGCGAGCGCCGCCCCGCTGCGGGCGACGAAGAATCCGGCCAGTAAAATAGTCACCCCCGCGATCAATGTCTTGACGATCAAAAGGGACAGGCTGCCATAGTCCTCTTTTTGCCTTTCATCGGCATCGCCAGGTTTATCGTCGCCAAGGTTGGCGATCCAGGGCTTCCTGCCCCTTGCGTCCACGAGCTTCTTGAAACTGTACAGGGCGCCAAGTCCGAGACCCCACGACCAGATGCCGATTCCGAATACCGCGAAATCCCCGACGACGACCGCGACCGCGACGAACGTGAGCAGACATATGTTGAGCGCGCCCTGCAGCATAACGACGGGATTGGGAACGATGGACGTGAGGGCGCTCTTGCCGTAGATCAGGTCGGCCACGGCGAGAACCGCGACCTGCATGGCAATGCTGCCGAGCAGGTTGTTGATGGCGAGCGGCGCATCGCCACTCTGCGCCGCGGTAAAGCTGGTTGCGATCTCCGGCAGGGAGGTGACCCCGGCGAGAAGAAAGATGCCGATCAAAGCCTCGCCAATACCCGAACGGTCTGCGATTTCGTCGGCATATTTGGCCATTTTCGTTCCGGCGATCCAGACCGCGACAGCCGCTCCGGCGAATATCAGACTATTGCCGGAAAGGCTTAACGACTCGAAATTTCCCACAACCTTTTCCAATACTGCTGACGGGATCAGCGGCCTTCGAATTCGGTTTCACCCCCGGCCCTATGTTACCGCATGGCAGGTATCGGTCCGATACGCGCGGTCGACGTTACAAACGAAACCCTGACGTAAACGGTTCCCCCGAAGCGGAAATCCTCATTAAATCAGATCTATCCTATTGAAGAAATAGTGGCGCGGTATGGAACAAAGTTGGAAGGCGGGCCGTTTTCTAAACTGGCTCCGCGATGGAAGTCGGACCCGTGACTGACCGAAGTGGATCCCGCGACGCCCGCCCAGGCGAAATCGTCTGATCGGAAATGTGCGGCGGCGCTCGTTCCCCAGGAAGGATCGATGACGAAGCTGATATTGAAATCTGTTGCTGATTACCGGAAGGCGCTTGAGCAGGCGTCGACACTCCGGGACTCGGGAGCAACGGCAGAGACGAATGACGAACTGGCGAATATTGAAGCGGCCATTGCGGCCTATGTCACGAAACCCGGCAGGCCGGCCCGGCGAAAAGGCCGCCCCAAAGGCGGCAATACGGGGATGTAGGCGTTTCCACCGCGTCCGGAGCCCTTTCATGACGCCGACATTCTTCGACCGGAGTATCGGGCTGTCGTCGCACATATCCGTAACATAAATTTTGGAACCCGCGGTATCGCTGCGTGTTGATGAAGAAACGTCGCTGGTCTTTGCAGCGCGACAATTGTCGAGTGAGATAAATGCCAAGGGGCAGGATCACACCGAAAAACGATATCGAATACGTCTCGGTTCTCGACGCGAACGGGAACCTCGACGAAATGCTCGAACCCTCTTTGGAGGAAAAAGAACTGCTCGAGCTGCACCGCGCCATGCTTCTCACCCGCCGCTTCGACGAACGTCTCCTGAGTTTGCAGCGTCAGGGAAAGATCGGGACGTTCGCACCGGTCAAGGGACAGGAGGCCGCGCAGCTCGGCGCCGTCGCGGTTCTGAGACAAAGCGACTGGCTGGTACCGGCGTTCCGGGAAACAGCGGCGCTGATCTGGCGCGGCACGCCGCTCGAAGGCATCTTTCTTTATAACGCCGGATTCAATGAAGGCGGGCGAATTCCCGACAGGAAAAACGATCTGCCCATCGCGATACCGGTCGCGAGCCAGATCCCGCATGCCGTTGGCATTGCGTATGGCATGAAATACCGAGAGAAGGACGACGTTGCCATGACCTTCTTCGGCGACGGCGCGACCTCGGAAGGTGATTTTCACGAGGCCATGAATTTTGCCGCTGTGTTTCAGACGCCCACTATCTTTGTCTGCCAGAACAACCAGTGGGCAATATCCGTACCGCGGGATCGGCAGACGAAATCCGCGACGCTGGCGCAGAAGGCGCTGGCATATGGCATGCCGGGCGTGCAGGTCGATGGCAACGATTTACTCGCCGTCTACGTCGCGTCCCGGGCGGCCGTCGACCGCGCCCGTGCGGGTGACGGACCGACCCTGATCGAGTGTGTAACCTATCGCCTTGGCGTCCATACGACCGCGGACGACCCGACCAAGTATCGAGAGGATGAAGAAGTCGAGGCATGGCGGGAACGCGATCCCTTGCCGCGCTTTCAGAATTATCTCGTGCAAAAGGGGTTTCTGGCCGACGAGGACCTGGAAACGCTTGAAGAAGAGGTCGCCGACAAGATCGACGCCGCCTGGAAAGCCGCGAACGAGGAAATGGCGGCATGCGCCGACCCGTTGCACATGTTTGCGCATGTCTACGACACGCTTCCCGCCTACCTGGCATGGCAACGGGATGAATTGGCGGCCGAAATTGACGCGCGGGGCAAGGGCGCTGACGAATGACCGAAATGACAATGATCGAAGCCCTCAACCTTGCCATGCGGGAAGAAATGGAAGCCGATGACAGCGTTATCCTGCTGGGCGAGGATATCGGCGTCGACGGCGGCATTTTCCGTGTCACCGAAGGCCTGCTCGACCGGTTCGGAGAGGCGCGCGTCATGGACACGCCCTTGGCCGAGTCGGGAATCGTCGGCGCCGCGATCGGGATGGCGCTTTATGGCTTGCGGCCGGTCTGCGAAATGCAGTTTTCGGGATTCAGCTACTTCGCCTTCCACCAGATTGAATCGCATGCCGCCAGATTCCGCTATCGGTCGCAAGGCCGGTTCCATGTGCCGATGGTCGTGCGCATGCCATATGGCGCAGGCGTCCGGGCTCTTGAACATCATTCGGAAAGTCGTGAAGCGTTTTATGCGCATATCGCCGGGCTGAAAACGGTCATTCCATCGGGGCCACGCAATGCCCGGGCGTTGCTGCGGAGCGCCATCCGCGACCCCGATCCCGTCATCTTCTACGAGCCGAAGGCGGCGTATCGGAGCTTTCGCGAGGAGGTGCCCGACGAACCGGACAGTATTGAAATCGGAGTCTCGGAACGCGTTCGCGAAGGTGAAGACCTCACCGTAATCACCTGGGGCGCGATGCTTCGACGGACGCTTGAGGCAGTCGACCTGCTAAGCCGGGAGGACGGGATTGCATGCGATGTCATCGATCTTCTTACCGTGTCGCCGATGGACGATGCCTTGTTTACAGAATCCGTCAAAAAGACGGGACGGGCGATCGTTATCCACGAAGCGCCGCGTAGCTTCGGTCCCGGCGGCGAAATCACGGCCCGAATTGAGGAAAAGGCTTTCGAATTTCTGGAAGCGCCGGTCGGACGGGTAGCAGGGTTCGATGTCGTCGTTCCCTTCTTCTTCCGGGAGGAAGCCTACCTCCCGGATGCCTATCGGATTGCCGAAGCGGCGCGGTCGACCCTGTCGTATTGAGGATCCATAACCATGGCGCGCGAATTCAAGCTACCCGACCCGGGCGAAGGCATCCACGAAGCGGAAATTCTGGAAATCCTGGTCGGAGAAGGAGACGAGGTCGAGGAGGGGCAGGACGTCCTTCTGGTGGAGACGGACAAGGCATCGCTGGAACTTCCCGCACCGGAAAGCGGCGTGATCGAGAAAATTCATGTCAGCGCCGGCGATATCGCAACCGTGGGTGACGTCCTGATAACATTTGCCGACGCCGGGCAGTCCGGCAAAAGGCGGGATACCGAAAAGGATGAAGACGGGGAGTCGGATCGCGCGCAGGAGAGTGAACCCTCGACAGACGAGCCGACCCGCGAGGAAAAAAAAGAAGGACGGCGGGACGAGAAAAACGACGAACAGCTCTCTGAAGACAGGCAACCATCAGATGAGGAGGAAGAAGAACGGCCAGTTTCCGCCAGCGGTGACGATCGCGACGGCGATGAACCGGCCGAAGCGGAACATGACGAGCAGTCGGAACGTTCCGAGACCAGACAGGGGAGCAGGCAGGCCCGGAGCGAGAGCCGGTCGCGTAAAGACGCCGAAGACGAGGCGTCCGAAGATAGCGCCGATCGTGACGGCGACGCCGACGACGACGGCGAAGCAGCCGACCGGAAGAGCGGTTCGGGCAAACGCGCGCCGGTCAAGTCCGTTCCGGCCACGCGACAACTGGCGCGCGAACTCGGTGTCGACCTGCGGGCCGTTACCCCGAGCGGCCCGCATGGTCGCATCACGGACGAGGACGTGCGCCGGGCCGCGGAAGATGAAAGTGTATCCCGCCGACCGTCTTCCGCACTTCCGGACTTCGCGCAGTGGGGCGAAACCGAACGCAAGCCATTACGATCCGTACGGCGCGCGATTGCCAATAAAATGGCGACGGCCTGGGAGCAAATTCCGCACGTGACGCATATCGATGCCGTCGCCATCGATTTGCTGGAAGCGTTTCGGCAACGTCACAGAGACGACGCCGCGGAAGGCGGCGGCGACTTGACCCTCACCGCCTTCGTCGTCAAGGCAGTGGTGGCGGCTTTGAAGGAGCACCCCCGGTTCAATGCGAGCATCGATAGCCGGCGAAAGGAAATTGTTTTCAAGCACTACCATAATATCGGCGTGGCGGTTGATACCGATAGAGGGCTGCTTGTCCCCGTCTTGCGGGACGCCGACGGAAAATCCGTTCTCGATATCGCCGCCGAGATATCCGAACTCGCAGAGCGGGCCCGACAGGGGAAATTGTCGAAGGAAGACATGTCCGGCGGCACCTTTACCATTACCAATGTCGGACCGCTGGGCGGGCGGGCTTTCACGCCGATCATCAATTGGCCCGAGGCCGCTATTCTGGGCCTTGGCGAAGCACGATACGAGCCGGCCGCTGAACGATCCGCGACAGGCGCCATCGGGTTTGTGCCGCGGCTCATGCTGCCGCTTTGTCTCGGCTTCGACCATCGCGTGAACGACGGCGCGGACGCGGCGCGATTTATGGCGACCTTTATGGAAACCCTTGCCGACCCCGATCGTTTCATTCTCGCGACATAGCGACCGAACATATGACGCGGGGATCGGCGGAAGCAGCGTAATCAAGCCGTAGGGAGCAGGGAAGCAGGGTCGATTCATCCCATCTGATATGCTCCTGAGACGTACTGCGAAACCAGATGATAGGAGAATGCTATGACCAAGGTTTTGAATTGTATTCGTGGCGATGCCGATTGCGGCTTCTCGGCGGAAGGCGAGAGCAACGAGGAGGTGATACAGACGATCGCCGCGCATCTCAAGAACGAGCATGATGAGAACATCACGCCCGACCTGTTCGCGCGCCTTCAGCACGATATCCATGAAAAGTAACGTTCCTCGCGGAGGTGATTTTTTATGGCCCTGAATCTCGCGCAGAAACTCATTACCGATCATCTGGTGGATGGCGAACCGGTTCCAGGCAGCGAAATCGCGATCTCCATCGACCAGACCCTGACGCAGGACGCGACGGGGACACTTGTGATGCTTGTGCTCGAAGCACTGCAAATTCCGCGCGTCAAGACAGCGCTGTCCGCCCAGTATGTCGACCATAACCTGCTCCAGGAGGACAACAGGAATCCCGACGACCATCTTTTCCTGCGAAGCGCCTGCCAGCGGTACGGTATCTGGTTCAGCCCGCCGGGCAACGGCGTCAGCCATCCCGTCCATATGCAGCGTTTCGGAAAGCCCGGGGCGACGATGTTGGGAGCCGACAGCCATAGCTGCGGTGCCGGCGCGCTCGGCATGCTCGCGATTGGCGCTGGCGGTCTGGACGTGGCGATGGCGATGGCGGGCGACCCGTTTCATATGCGGATGCCGGAAATCTGGGGCGTCCGCCTGACGGGCGCCCTGCCCGATTGGGTCAGCGCAAAAGACACCATACTGGAAATGCTGCGTCGTCACGGGGTCGAGGCGGGCATGGGTCGGATCATTGAATATCACGGTCCGGGACTGGACTGTCTGAGCACAATGGACCGCCATGTCATTGCCAACATGGGCGCTGAACTCGGCGCCACGACGTCCGTGTTTCCTTCAGATGACGAGGTTCGGCGGTTTCTCGCAAGCGAAGGACGGGCGGACGACTGGAAACCGCTCGAAGCGGATACGGACGCCGTATACGATATCAGCGACGAAATGGATTTATCGGCGCTCGAACCGCTCATCGCCAAACCATCGAGCCCCGGCAATGTCGTGCCCGTTCAGGACGTGGCGGGAGAAGCGATATACCAAAGCTATATCGGCTCCTCCGCCAACCCGGGTTACCGCGACTTCGCCGTTCCCGCCCATATGGTCGCGGGCCGGAAAATTTCGCCGCGTGTATCGTTCGATGTCAATCCGACATCGCGGCAGTTGTTGCTGCAACTCACACGGGACGGCAGCCTGGCGACGCTGATCGCCGCCGGCGCGCGGCTTCACCAGACGGGCTGCAATGGCTGTATCGGTATGGGGCAGGCGCCAGCGACGGGGCGCGCAAGCCTGCGAACGGTGCCGCGCAATTTTCCTGGCCGATCCGGAACGCGGGAGGACCGAGTCTATCTCTGCAGCCCCGAAACGGCTACGGCGTCGGCGCTGAAGGGGACGATAACCGACCCGCGCGACCTCGGAATCGATCCCGTCGACATTCGGCAGCCGGAGAACCCCTCTATTGACGACAGCTTATTGATCGGGCCGGTCAGCGACACAGCGGCGCGTGAAACCGACCTCGTCAAGGGGCCGAATATTACCGCGATGCCGACATTCGATCCGCTTCCCTCCTCTATGGCGCTTCGCGTCCTGCTCAAGGTTGGCGACGACATTTCCACGGACGAAATCATGCCCGCGGGAGCCAGGGTCCTGCCGTTCCGCAGCAATATTTCACGGATCAGCGAGTTCGTGTTCGGTGGCGTGGACGCGGGCTACGTTTCGCGTGCGTCACAATGCAGGGAAAATGGCCATATCGTCGTCGCGGGGAGGAACTACGGCCAGGGATCCAGCCGGGAACACGCCGCCATCGCACCCCGGCATCTCGGATTGCGTGTTGTCATCGCAAAAAGCATTGCCCGCATTCATCGCGAGAACCTGGTTAATTTTGGCATATTACCGCTGGTGTTCGTGAATCCGGAGGATTTTGGACGAATTTCGACCGGTGACGAAATTCGGCTCACCGGGCTCGATGGGCGGGCCTTGGACGAGGACTCGCTTACGGTACGGCTTGAACACAATGGCGGCGACGTCCCGATACCCATGAAACACGTCCTTTCGCCCCGGCAGATCCGAATCATCCGCGCCGGCGGACTGATCAACCACTACCACATGCAACGCACCTCGCCCGCATAAGCCGCTTCGATTCTTCGAGCGCAAATAGCAGGTAAACCCGGATCCGAAGGGAGGTATTTTCAATATGGGAAAGTTAGTCAACGGGAAATGGTGTGAAGAATCGCTAATTTCCGAATCCGACGATGGCCGGTTCAACCGCCCGGATTCTGTCCTCCGGGACTGGATCACGCCAGGTGACGCTGCCGGTCCCGCGGGGAAGAAGGGGTTCGAGGCAGACCGTCACCGGTATCACCTGTACGTTTCCTATGCATGCCCCTGGGCGCACCGGACACTGATATTTCGCCGGCTGAAAGCGCTCGAAAGCATCGTTTCCCTGTCGGTGGTGCACTGGCACATGGGAAGCAAGGGCTGGAGTTTCCAGGACGGGCCCGGCGTCATACCGGACCCAGTTTTCGGCGCGGACTACCTCCATCAGGTCTACAGCGCGGCCGTGCCCGATTACACCGGCAAAGTCACCGTGCCCGTGCTGCTGGATCTGCATACGCGCACGATCGTCAATAACGAGTCCGCTGATATCATCCGCATGTTGAACGCATCATTTGACGAACTGGGCGCGTCCGATCACGACTACTATCCCGAAAGTCAGCGGTCCGAAATCGACGCGATCAACGACCGGGTGTACAACACGGTCAATAACGGCGTCTATAAAGCCGGTTTTGCGACGTCCCAGGACGCCTATGACGAAGCCGTGGCGCCGCTGTTTGAAACGCTGGACTGGCTCGACAAACGGTTATCGGAAAACCGTTACCTGATGGGCGATAACATCACCGAGGCCGATTGGCGCCTGTTTACCACGCTGGTCCGGTTCGACGCCGTCTATTACAGCCACTTCAAATGTAACCTTCGCCGCCTGATGGACTATGCAAATCTGTGGCCCTATACGCGAGACCTGTTCCAACAGAGCGGGGTGGCCGAAACGGTCCGGCTGGATCATATCAAGGGCCATTATTATACCAGTCAGCCCCAGGTCGACCCTACCGGTATTGTGCCCGCCGGACCGATAATCGACTTCGAGGGCCCCCACGGCCGGGATGCGCTCACGAAGACTCGCACCTCCAGACACCAACACGAACGCCTCGGTGAGGTTGCTGACCGATAGGCCGGAACAATGTTCTTTCCCGGAACGTTAATGCACGGAACGGACTTCTACTGAAACGGCACAAGGCACTGTTTTGACGGAAAAAACCAAACCAACCGTTCTCATAACGGGGGCTGCGGGAGGGATCGGAACTGCGTTAAGCGCTTCATTGAAAGACAGATATCGCGTCGTCGGCCTGGACAGATCCGATCTGGATGAAGAACAGACCGGTTCGCTGGAAGATTATCTGCGCTGCGACCTGACCTCCGACGAGTCGGTTGCGCTATTCTTTTACAAATTCAAGGAGCGGTACGGAAACAAGATTGCAGCGGTCATCCATCTCGCCGCTTATTTCGATTTTACGGGCGAGGACAGCCCGCTGTACGAAACAGTGAATGTCGAAGGCACGCGACGCCTGTTGCAGGGACTGCAGGATTTTGCCGTCGAGCGTTTCATCTTTTCCGGAACGATGCTGGTGCACCAACCGTGCAAACCGGGCGAGCGCATCGACGAGGAAACCCCCCTGGCGCCGAAGTGGGCTTACCCCCGGTCAAAGGCCGCTGCCGAGAAGGTCATCGAAGAGGAACACGGCGAGATTCCCTATCTGCTGCTCCGGTTGTCCGGGCTCTACAGCGACCGGATGGCTGTGCCCACGCTATCGCAGCAGATTGCGCGAATTTACGAGCGCGACATTAAAAGCCGCGTCTATTCCGGCGACTTGCTTGTCGGGCAGTCCTTTCTCCACACCGACGACATGATCGACGCCTTCATGCGCGCTGTCGACCGCCGCAACGATTTGCCGCCGGAGGCGACAATTCTCGTGGGCGAGCCGGAGGCGATGGGATACGGCGCGCTGCAGGATGAACTGGGCCGCCTGATCCATGGAGAGGAAAACTGGACGACAATCGAGGCGCCGAAAGGTCTGGCGCGCGTCGGCGCCTGGCTCGAAGAAAAGTCCGAACCGATCGTACCGGATGTCATCGACCAGGGCGAAGCGCCGTTTATCCGACCGTTCATGATCGACATGGCCGACGATCATTACGCCCTCGACATTTCGCGCGCGCGGGAACTTCTCGGCTGGAGCCCGGCGCACTGGATCGGCGACGAACTGCCGAAACTCGTGACAGCGCTCAAGGACGACCCCGCGCAGTGGTACGAAGAGAACGGCATTACCGCGCCACTCTGGTTGCAGTCGGCGGCCCGCAAGGTCGACAATCCCGAAAAACTGCGCGCGCGGCACGAGGAGCAGAATCGAGAGGCGCACAGTCGCTTCATCTGGGCTCACTTCGCCACAATGGGACTGGGATTCTGGCTGGCGACATCGCCCCCAATTCTTGGCTACGAGTCCGCCGCACTTGTGATAAGCGATTTCGTTTCCGGCATCCTGCTCATTATGAGCGCCCTGGTTTCCCTTTCCACACGCTACGGCCTGGTCCGATGGGTTACGGCGGCAATCGGTCTATGGGTAATGTCGGCGCCGCTGATCTTCTGGGCGCCGACAGCGGCCGCGTACCTCAACGATACGCTGGTGGGCGCGCTGGCATTCGGGTTTGCCGTTCTGACGCGCCCGCCGCCGGGAGTCAGCGCCGTTGCCGCGCTGACGGGCCCGACGGTTCCACCGGGCTGGGATTTTTCGCCGTCGAGCTGGTTCCAGCGCGCACCGATCATTTTCCTTGCGCTGATAGGGCTCGTTATCTCCCGGTATCTCGCCGCGTATCAGCTGGGCCATATCGATAGCGTCTGGGAGCCGTTTTTCGAGGGCGGACCGTCACCCATGAACGGTACCGAGGAAATCATCACATCGAGCGTTTCCGAAGCATGGCCGGTTTCGGATGCCGGCCTTGGGGCGATCACTTACATGCTTGAAATCCTCACCGGCATTATCGGGTCCGCGCGGCGGTGGCGCACGATGCCATGGCTCGTTGTCCTGTTCGGCTTCATGATCGTTCCCCTCGGCGCCGTTTCGATCACCTTCATCATTATCCAGCCCCTTGTCATCGGAACCTGGTGCACGCTCTGTCTCGTCGCAGCCGTCGCCATGCTTGTCCAGATTCCGTATTCCCTGGACGAACTTGTCGCGACAGGCCAGTTCCTCGTTCGACGGCGAAAGGCGGGCGCTAATGTGATGCGCATCTTCTTCACCGGCGATACGGATGACGGTCGCCATGAGCGGAAAGACGACACGTTCGAGCAGAGCCCCGGGACAGTCGTCCGGGAAATGGTCAGCGGCGGCGTCGGGCTGCCGTGGAACCTGTGTTTAAGCATCGCAATCGGCGTCTGGTTGATGCTGACGCGACTGGTTTTAGGCACTCAGGGTGGGATGGCGGACGCCGACCACCTTATAGGCGCCCTGGTGATTACGGTTACAGTGACGTCCCTCGCAGAGGTGGCGCGGCCGCTTCGCTTTCTCAATATTGCGTTTGGCGTCGCGCTTCTGATCACGCCGTTTGTCTATGGCGCGGATTTGTCGGCCATGGTGTCGAGTCTCGCCTGCGGAGCCGGTTTGATCGCCCTTGGCGTGCGCCGGGGCCGCGTCAGGCAAAGCTACGGCGAGTGGAGCAGGTTCGTATTTTAAGACGACGCTTGTTCGCAACGGGTTTTCAAATGAGGCGCGAATGAGAAGGAGCAGAGATGATAACAAGATCCGATGTCATGACGCTGATCGATGCCGATTCTGACCCGGCCGTATCCATCTATCTTCCCGTTCATCAGATACCGCCGGAAGACAAGGTGAACGGTATCCGTTTTCGGAATCTCATTCGGGATGCGGAAAAAGACCTCGAACGCAACGGATTTGATCCGTCGGAAATTCTTGCATATGCCGAACGGGATGAAATCTTCCGTCTTCCCATTGGCAGCCCCGGCATGCGGGGAATCGCTATTTTTATTTCTGCCGCGTTCACACGCACGCACCCCTTGCCGATCGCGCCGCCGGAACATATCGCGGTCAAGGACTCCTTTCATATACTTCCCTTGATGCCCCTGATCGACAGCGCGCAATCCTTCTTCATCATCGCTATCGATCAGAAGGACGTCTGCCTTTTCAGGGCAACCCGATATGAAATAAGCGTTATTGAAACCGAGGTCATGGAAGACAGCATGGCGAAAATAAGGGGAATAACCCAACTTCCGGCGGATGTCGGGTTTCACTCTGCAAGCAGCGCCGGCGGCGGTCGCCCCGATGCAAAACATCATGCCCAGGGGGAAAGCCCGGCTGACTATCAACAGGTCCAGCTGGACGAATTCACCCATGGCGTCGCGAATGCGGTGGACCGGATACTTGCAGAGGAGACCGCCACTCTTGTTGCGGTCTGCGAACCGAACCTGCTTGGAATGTTTCGCAGGCATTGCCAGTATCCAAAGCTCGCCTCTGACTCGATAGCCAAGTCACCGGTCGGTCTGGACGAAAGTGAAATTCATGAAGCGTGCGTCGAAATTGTCGAGCCGGAACTGAACAGACCGAAACTGGAGACGATAGACCGCTTTAACGCCGGCTTCCAGCGCGGCGATGCAACCGTTTCGGTACAGCAGGGAGAGATCCTCAAGTCCGCCACGGAAGGTCGGGTTGGAAATTTACTCCTGACCGAAGACTGGCGGAATTCCGGCCTTGAGGAGATCGACAGGATAGCGCATGAAACACTGAAACATGGCGGCGACGTTATCGTTGTTCCGGCTGAAGAAATGCCCGGCGAAACGGCTGTCGGCGCAATTTACCGCTACTAACAGGCTGCGGAAAAAACCTTCCATCTGGTGCGCGGTCGTGATTCAAGTCTCGCTGTGATTTTAGGGGGGGAGGTTGCGATGCGCGGCGGTGATGTTCGGTCGGAAGGGTTTTTCCGCAGCCTGTTAGATCAGATCGTGTTTGATTGGAATCGGTTGCCGTTCCATTCAAACCTGATGTGCTATAGATAATCTCTTCGCCGACGTCGTCGCAGCCCTCGCCCAGTCCGGCGGGTTCCAGAAGATATGCGGGCCGATCTCGTCGACGCGATTGATGCCCAGTTGCGCCATTACCCGGTCCATCTCCGTCCGGAAAATCTCCAGCGCCCGGTACGAACCCGCCTCGCCCGCCACCGCCGAACCATAGAGCGTCGGCCGCCCGGACATGACCATATCGGCGCCAAGGGCGACCGCCTTGACGATATCGGACCCGCGCCTTGCCCCGCTGTCGATAATGATCTTGAAGTCCCGTCCGACGGCGGCGCGTGTCTCGGCCAACACCTGCAACGGCGCTGGCGCCGAATCCAGATAGCGGCCGCCATGGTTGGACAGCACCACTCCCTGCAACCCCAGTTCCGCCGCGATCACCGCGTCTTCGGAACTCTGCAATCCCTTCACCAGCAGATTGCCGGGCCACATGTCCCGAATGCGCCGGATATCGTCCCAGCTCTGGCTGCTCGGTTTTGTGTATTCCGATTCCACCTCGGCCTGGGTGAGCTTGCTCGCCAGTTCCGGCGGATTGTTGGCTTTTCGAAAGGGCCCCCGCTTCAGGTATTGCGGCGCCAGCACCCGGCAGCACCAGCCCGGATTGGCCAGCACCTGCGCGACCAGGGTCGGCGAATAGCGCAGGGGCATGGCGAAACCGTTGCGGTGATTGTATTCGCGGTTCGGGCTGGCGGAACTGTCCACGGTGACAAGCATGGTTTCGAAGCCGGTATCCCTGATCCGCTTCACAAAGGTCGCCGTCAGGTCCCGGTCGGTCCACATGTAAAGCTGGAACCAGAGATTGCCCCCCGCCGCCTCGTATATTTCCTCCATCGGCGTCAGCGAACTTGTCGCGGCGGTACAGGGAACGCCCATCCGGGCGGCGGCCCTGGCCAGCCCGACCTCGCCGCCCTCGCAGACCAGCCCGGCGGAGGCGGTCGGCGATATGCCGAACGGCATGGCGATTTTCCGGCCGAAAATTTCCGTCTCGGTCGAACGCCCGGAGACGTCGATCAGCACGCGGTTCTTGATCTTGAGCGCCGTATAGGCCTCGCGGTTGTTCCGGAGCGCGATTTCGTCTTCCGCGCCGCGGTCGACATATTCGAATATGCCGCGCGGCAACCGCTTCTTCGCCATCCGGCGAAGATCCTCGATGTTGTATGCGCCCAGTGTGCTGTCAGCCATGCGCGATCTTGAGACTCGTATTTGTTTTTTGTCAATTGTTGACAATAATGTGTCACGCCGCATACTTCGTTGCGTCGACAACAAAACGGTGCCTTGCCCCGTATGCCCGAAGCAACACAGATTTCCGAACTGCTGCAGGTTCTTCAATCCCGGTCGCTTTCCAGCGCGGTCCAGGATGAAATTGAGCACCGTATTCTGTCCGGAACGTTCCGTTCGGGCCAGCGCATCAACGAGAACCGGCTCGCCGGCGAACTGCGGGTCAGCCGCGGCCCTATCCGCGAGGCGTGCCGCGGCCTCGTCGAGAGCGGATTGCTGACGGTCATCGTGAACCGTGGCTTTTTCGTACGCTCGATTTCGCTGAAAGACGCCGAAGACGTATACGACGTCCGGGCCAGTCTGATGCGTCTTGCCGGCGCCACGCTGGCGGCGCGTATCACCCCGTCGCAGATTGAGCATCTCCGGAATCTCGTCACGAAAATGGATTCCGCGCAGGCCGACGAAGACTTCGATTCGTTCTACACCCTCAACCGGGAGTTCCACGACAGGATCATCGACTTCGCCGAAAACGACCGGTTGCGAGCCCTGTGCGACGGGCTGTCCAAGGAACTCCACCTGTACCGGAGCCGCAGCATCCTGCAGGGCGGCGGGCTTCATCTGTCGAACAGGGAGCACCGGAAAATTCTGCGCGCGCTGGCTTCAGGGGATCAGGAAAAGGCGGCCAATGCCCTTGAGGCGCATATCCTGGCCGGGAAACGCCGATTCCTGAAGGCGACGGCGCGAATCGACAGCGAACAACGGAACCCCAACCAATCAACCGAGGATGAGTCCCGTGAAATTTAGCAATTTTCTCTTTCCGCAGGCCGAAACACCGGAGAAGGACGAGCAGGTCATCGACGAGACGCTTGCCGAAGCCAGGCTCTGCGATGAACTGGGCATGGAGACCCTGTGGCTGGCGGAGCATCACTTCGACGGCAATTGCGCCTATGTCGATCCGGTGAGTTTCGCCGCGGCCCTCGCGGTCGCCACGAAACAGATCAAGATCGGTTTCGCCGTCGCGCAGATGTCCCTTCACCATCCGATCCGCATGGCGGAACAGTTGGCCATGGTCGACAACCTGTCCAAGGGCCGCCTCATTGTCGGTCTGGGCCGCGGAACGGCGCACAATATTTATGACTATCGCGGCTTTGGAATCGATCCGGCGGAGGCGCAGGAGCGCCTGATCGAAGCCGAAGAAATCATGATCAAGGCCTGGACGACGAAGAATTACGAACATCACGGCAAGTACTGGGACCTGTGGCTGCCGATCCTGCGGCCGTCGGTGTATACCAAGCCGCATCCGGCCCTCATTCGCGCCTGCTCCGGCGAGGAATCGATGCTGGAGATGTCGCGGGAGGGACGCCCCTTCCTGATGAATGTGCAGACCGACGAGGTCACCAGACACCGCATGGACCTGTACCGAAAGACCATGCGCGAATCCGGCTTCGGCGAACGCCATGTCGCCAACGCGGTGGACGATACCTGGGTATGGCGGAACATTTTCATTGCCGAAACCGACGCGGAAGCGGAGCGGATTGGTATCCCCCTGTTTGAGGAACAGCGCGAACATCGGGGCCGCATGCGCAAACGCATCCTTGAGGAACGCGGCGAAAGCATGGCGAAACCGGGCGAAACCGGCGCGGCGCCGACGGCTTATGCCCGCAACGTCACCGAGCACAGCCTGATCTGCGGCTCGCCCGCGACGGTCGCGGAGCGCCTGGCGAAGATCGACGCCATCGGCGTCGGCGGCGTCATTCTGCAGTTCCGCCTCGGATCGTCTTCCTACGATATCGTAGAGAACAGCGTGCGCCTGTTCATGGAGAAAGTCGCGCCGGAATTCAGGAAACGCGCGGCGGCATAGGAAAAGCACGGCGGGCACGCACCGAAAAAACCCATACCCAGGAAAACGGAGAAAACGTATCATGAACTGCAAACGTCATGACCTCAATGCGACCATGAGCAAGGTGGTGGAGCATAACGGCGTCGTCTATATCGCCGGGACCACGGCGCCCGACACATCCGTCGGGGTGAAGGAACAGACCGAACAGGTGCTGGCGCGGATCGACGGTTACCTTGCGGTGGGCGGCACCGACAAATCGAAGCTGCTGTCCGCGACCGTCTATATTTCCGACATGTCGCATAAGCCGGCGATGAACGAAGCCTGGAACGCCTGGATCGACCCGTCGAACCCGCCGACCCGCGCATGCGTCGCCGTCGAACTCGGCACGCCCGACACCCACGTGGAAATCGTCGTGAACGCCCACAAGTAACGGTGGCGCCCGATGGTTGCGGTATCCGGGAAAAGTCTGGATGGAAAACGGGCTCGCACGACACTCGACCTCGCCGCGGCCGGTGACGATCTGGGCGCCTTCAATATCGAGGATCTCCGGCAGATGGCGCGGTCGCGCCTGCCGCGGGGAATCTTCGAATATATGGATCGCGGCGCGGAAGACGAAATTGCGCTGAACCACAACCGCGCCGTCTACCAGTCATTGAAGATCAGGAACCGTGTGCTGATCGATGTATCCGCCCGGTCGACCGCGACGGAAATATTCGGCCAAAAAATCACCATGCCCTATGGGATTTCCCCCACGGCGAGCGCCGGCCTGATGAGCGACCTGGGCGAGATCGACCTGGCCCGGGCGGCGGCCCGGATGGGCGTGCCCTGCACCGCGGCGACGAATTCGCTGACCCCTGTGGAGGACATTTTCGAAGCCTCGGACGGCCATCTCTGGTTCCAGTTGTATATGTGGCGGGACATCACACTACGGGACGCGTTTGTCGAGCGGATCAAGTCAATCGGCATAAAGACGCTGCTGGTAACAGTGGACGGATCGGTCGGATCGAACCGCGAGAATGACTACCGCAACGGCTTCTCCATGCCGCTGCGCTATCGACCGAAACTGATTGCCCAGGTACTTGCGAAACCAGGCTGGTGCCTGCGCGTCCTGGCGCCGCAGTACCTGACGCGCGGCGCCTTCGTGAAGGCAAATTATCCGCCGGAACTGGCGCGGAAACTGACCGACAAGACTGTCGATCACGAATATACAAAGTCTGACCGGCAGTGCTGGGACGATATCATGCGCATCCGGGACAAATGGCCGGGGCATCTGCTCGTCAAGGGACTGCAAAGCCGTGAGGACGCGGTTATCGCCGCGGACAGAGGGCTGGACGGCGTCGTCCTGTCGAACCATGGCGGCCGCTACCTGGATTCGGCGCCGGCGCCGCTGCAGCTGGTGCCCGAGGTCCGGGCGGCCGTCGGGGATCGTCTGAAAATCATTATCGACAGCGGCGCGCGGCGGGGATCGGACCTGGTGAAGGCCATGGCGCTTGGCGCCGACATGGTGATGTCCGGACGCCCGACATTATATGGAACCGCCGCCGCCGGAGAGGCCGGCGCCTGCCGGGCGCTGGAGATTTTCCGCACGGAGATGGACCGCGTCATGGCCCAGCTCGGCCTCAACAGCGTTGGGGAAATCGGTCCACACATTTTCTGGAACCCACCGGACTGGGTGCCCCATCAGGACCGCGCATGAAACAGGTATCGGACCTCCCGTCACGGCGATGTCGCCCCCTTCGGTTGCATGCCCGCCGCCGCCGACCCGCCTGGCAGGAATCGGATTGCCTCAATGTTGTGAACGGATTGCTGCCTTTTGCGGCAACGGCACCGAAATGGGCAAGCCGGTCACTTCCGGAACAAGGCATTCCGCCGCATTGCGCTTCTGGCACGGCCATTGCTTTGACAGGGCAGTCAGGGTTTCCTGTGTACCGACAAGAACGATTCTCCCGGCGCCCGGTTCACGTGTTGTCGGTCCTGACCGGATAGCGTTTCCCCGGGGGGAGACATTCCGGCAATTAGACTACGAAACCAGAAGAGGATAAGACAGTGAGAACAATTGCATCGGTTTTAGGAACCATTGGCATCGCAGGAAGCCTCCTGCTCGCATCCTCCGCAACGCAGGACGCGGCGGCGCAGGAAAGCAGGCAGATATTCAACCTGGGCACGGCGGGTATTACGGGCATTTTCTGGCCCACCGGCGGTCACACCTGCAACCTCGTAAACAAGAGCCGCGAGTCGCAGGGACACAAGCTTCGCTGCACCGTGGAAAGCACTGCCGGTTCGGTCTCCAACCTTAGGGCCATCAGAACCGGCGACCTGGACATGGGTCTTGCCCAGTCCGACCTGCTGTTTCATGCCTATAACGGCAGCGGCCCGTTCGAAAGCGAAGGCGCAAACAAGGATTTGCGTTTCATCATGTCCTACACCACGAACATGATTCATCTGGTCACGCGCAAGGAGACAGGCATCAAAAGCGTTCATGACCTGAAGGGCAAGCGCTTCAACAGCGGCAATGTCGGGTCCGGAACGGAAGCAACCTCTTATATGTTGCTCAGCTATTTCGGAATCGATCCGAAAACCGACCTGGCGCTTGATTCAAAACTGACGTCACGCGAACAGTCATCCGCGCTGTGCGACGGCAAGATCGATGCCTATCTGTATCCGACAGCCGTGCCTGTCGCCACCATCGAGGAAGCGGCCAATACATGCGACATTCACATCGTTTCGGTGAACGGGCCGGAACTGGACAAACTGCTGGCGGAACGTCCCTATTTCGAAAAAGCGACGATTCCCGCGGGCGTTTATCACGGCGTTGACCAGGACGTCTCGACCTTTGGTTATGCCGCCGCACTGGTAACCACATCAAGCCTGTCGGATGAAATCGGCTACAACCTCGCCAAAGCGGTGATGAACGGTTTCGAAAGCCTCAAGCAGCAGGCTCCCGCGTTCAAGCTGATGACGCGTGAAAAATCCATCACCTTCGGGAAGCAGGCGCCGTATCATCCGGGTGCGGAGCGTTACTACCGCGAAGCAGGCCTCATCAAATAGGCCCGTAGCCGCGTAAACCATACGTCATATCCTCCCCCCGCCCTGGACACCGATGAGCCGGCGCGGGGGAGCCTTGGCCCGCCCGTCGCCCGAAGGAAACGCATTTTGCCCACAGAACCGCCCTCGAATTCCGCAGCAGCCCTTCGTGACGTGAAGGCGATGGCCAGTGCCGCGGACACAGGCGCGCGCCAACTCGGCGGTTTTCCTGGCGGCCTGATATTTTCTCTGGCGCTCATCTGGTCGCTTTTTCATATATATATCGCGTCGCCACTGCCTTACATCCTTGGCGCGGGTTTTGTTCTGGACGGTACCCAGTCCCGCACGATCCATTATGCCTTCGCGATCATCCTGGTATTTCTGACGCATCCCTGCTTTCGGTCGTCGCCCCGGGACCGGGTAACGATTCCTGACTGGCTCTGGGCAATTATCGGCGCGGGCAGCGCCCTGTACATGGTCGTGTTCTTCGAGGAACTTTCACGGCGTGCCGCCGTGCCTATCGCCCAGGACATGGTCGTTGCCGCAATCGGCATGGTGGCCCTGCTGGAAGCCGTGCGCCGCACCACCGGCCTGCCGCTCCTGATCGTCGCCCTTGTCTTTATCGTCTACACCTTTGCCGGCGCACACATGCCGGAGGTGTTATCCCATCGCGGCGCCAGCCTGACCCGGATGACGGATCATATGTGGCTCTCGACCGAAGGCGTATTCGGCTTCGCGCTCGGGGTTTCCTCCAGCCTGGTGTTTCTCTTCGTGCTGTTCGGATCGCTGCTGGAAAAGGCCGGCGCCGGGAACTGGTTCATTCAGACGTCATTTGCGCTGCTGGGTCATCTGCGCGGCGGGCCGGCAAAGGCGGCCGTCGTCTCCTCCGCCCTGACCGGCATGGTTTCAGGTTCCGCGCTCGCCAATGTCGTCACCACGGGGACGTTCACAATCCCCCTGATGAAGCGGGTCGGCTTTTCGGCCGAAAAAGCCGCCGGCATCGAATCCACGTCCTCGATCAACGGCCAGCTCATGCCGCCGGTGATGGGCGCCGCCGCATTCCTGATGACCGAATTCGTCGGCATTTCCTATACGGAAGTGATCAAGCACGCCTTCCTGCCGGCCGTCATATCCTATGTCGGACTATTCTATATCGTGCATCTGGAGGCGCTCAAACTCGATCTGCCCATGCTGCAGCGGGTCACGCGGACCACGTTCTTCCAGCGCATTGCCGCATTTGTCCTGACTTTTGCCGGCCTGACCATTCTGTCGTTCATCGTTTATTACGGGGTCGGCTGGCTGCGTGTTGCGCTGGGGCCCGCCGCAAGTCCGGTGCTCGCCGTACTGCTGGCGGCGGCCTATATCGGCCTCCTGTGGGTTTCGACGCGCGTTCCGGTCCTCGAACTGGATAACAGCGAAGCGCCGCTGGAAAAGCTTCCCGAAATCCTGCCGACCATCCTCGCCGGGCTGCACTTCCTGATCCCCGTCGTCGTCCTGATCTGGTGCCTGATGATCGAGCGCCTGTCGCCGGGCCTGTCCGTATACTGGGCGGTCCTGTGCATCATCGCGATCATGATAACGCAGCGCCCGCTGGCCGCCGTCTTCCGGGGCATCAGGGGCGACACGGTCATGCGCGACGCCGTGGTTGCGGGGCTTTCCGAGGTCATTCACGGTCTTGTTGCCGGGGGCCGCAACATGGCCATGATCGCAATCTCCCTCGCCGCGGCGGGCATCATTGTCGGAACTGTATCGCTGACGGGCCTGGGGCTGGTCATGGTCAATGTGATCGAAATCGTGTCCGGCGGAAACCTGCTGGCCATATTGTTCTTTACGGCTGTCGTCACGATTATCCTGGGCATGGGGCTGCCGACCACCGCGAATTATGTCGTGGTCGCATCGCTGATGGCGCCGGTTGTCGTAACGCTCGCAGCCCAGTCCGGCGTCATCATTCCACTGATCGCCGTCCATCTGTTTGTATTCTATTGCGGTCTGATGTCCGGCAATACGCCACCGGTTGCCGTCGATGCCTATGCCGCGGCAGCCCTTGCGGGGGCGGATCCGATGCGGACCTGCCTGCAGGCGTTCTACTACGGTATCCGCACGATCATCCTGCCGTTTATCTTTGTCTTCAACACGGAACTCCTGATGATCGGCCTGGACAGCTGGTGGCATGTCTCGGTCACGATCATCATATCGCTGATCGCGATGCTGCTGTTCGTCGCCGGATGCCAGGGTTATTTCGTGGTTCGAAGCCGGCGCTATGAATCGGCTTTCCTGCTGCTGATCGCATTCAGCCTGCTGCGGCCCGGATTCTGGATCGACCTCGTTGTACCGCCGTTCCAGTCGGTCGAACCGGCCCGACTTGTCGAGGTCGTCGCCACGCAGAAGGATGACGCCCTGATCCGGCTGATGAGCCGGGGCGAAGACTTTACCGGCGCGCCGGTGGAGCGCATCGTCGTCCTGCCCCTGGGCGCCAGCGGCGCGGGCGGCGTGGAACGGCTGAGCCAGGCGGCTGGCCTGACTGTCCGCATCGAGGGTAGCCGGGTTTTCGTTGACGACGTCGGCTTCAACAGCGTCGCGCAGTCATCCGGCCTCGATTTCGACTGGGAGATAACAGGCGTGGACATCAACAATCCGCAGCCGGACAAGGAATGGATTTACCTGCCCTGCCTCCTGCTGCTGCTGCCGGTCGTTGCGCTGCAACGCCGCCGTCTGCAAACTGCCGCCCTGGCGAATTGAAATGCCAAGCAATACCAATCCAGGCTCTACCCGGGCAAGCCACAAACGTCCGGAATACGGAACATTTAACGGGAGATAACATGAACAGGAAAAACCCAACTGGCGGGAACTTCGACCCCGTCACCCTGGAAATCTTCTGGAATCGGCTGATTTCCATCGCCGACGAGTCGGCGGCGGCGCTGCTGCGCACGTCTTTTTCGACCATTGTCCGTGAATCGAATGATTTCGGCACGGTGCTGATGGATGAAAACGGCGATTCGCTGTCGGAAAACACCGGCGGCATTCCCTCATTTTCCGGCATCCTGCCGCGGACCCTGAAGCATTTCCTCGCCCGCTTTCCCAAGGAAACCTGGAAGCCCGGCGATTGCGTCATCACCAACGACCCCTGGCTGGCGACCGGACACCTGCCCGATATCACCATGGCGATGCCGATTTTCCACAATGGCAACCTGGTCGGGTTTTCCGGATCGATCGCCCATTCGCCGGATATCGGCGGGTCGCTCTGGTCGGCGGATTGCGGCGAACTCTTCGAGGAAGGGCTGCGCATTCCGCCGATGAAGTTTCTGGTCGAAGGGGAACCGAACGAACTGCTGCAGGAAATGATCCTGAGCAATGTCCGCCTGCCCGACCAGGTGCTCGGCGACCTGAACGCGCAGGTGACGGCCAACCAGGTCTGCGGCCGCCGGCTGAACGAATTTCTCGGCGATTCCGACCTGACCAACCTGACGGCCCTGTCGCAAACCCTGCAGCAGCGCGCCGAAACGGTCATGCGCCGGGCAATCGAGGAAGTGCCGGACGGCGTGTATCACGCCACCCTGGACGCCGACGGTTTCGCGCCCGACGAAACCCATATCGAATGCGCCATCACGGTAAAGGGCAGCACATTGAACATCGACTATGCGGGCACGTCGCCGCAGATCAAACGCGGCCTCAACACGGTAATGAACTACACCTACGCCTATTCGGCCTATCCCATCAAATGCGCGCTCGACCCCCAGACGCCGCGCAACGAGGGATCGTACCGGCCGATCACCGTCGACGCCCCGGAAGGCTGCATCCTCAACCCGCGTTTCCCCGCCCCCTGCAACGCCAGGCAATTGACCGGGCATCTGCTCGCCGGCGTCATCTACAAGGCGCTGGCCCAGGCCGTACCGGAAAAGATCATTGCCGACAGCGGCAGCGCGCCGTCCATGCGGGCCGTGTTCAACGGCACGGACCGGCAGGGGAACCAGGTCACGCAGATTCTGTTCGCCAGCGGCGGCGTCGGCGGCTGTCCCGGCAAGGACGGGCTTTCGACCACCGCCTTTCCGACCAATGCGGGCGCGGGCAGTATCGAGGCCTTTGAAAGCATCGCCCCGCTGATCGTCTGGAAGAAGGAATTCCGGACGGATTCCGGCGGCGCCGGAAAATTCCGCGGCGGCCTGGGCCAGGAATGCGAAATCGAGGTCCGGTCCAGGGAACCCATGCGGCTGTCGCTGCTGTCCGACCGCTGGAACCACCCGGCGGAAGGCGTTCTCGGCGGCGGGAACGGCGCCACCAGCGCCATCCGGTTCAGCGACGGCACCGTACCGCACCAGAAGTCGCGCACGACGATCGATCCCGGCATTCGCCTGCACATGCATTACGCCGGCGGCGGCGGGTACGGTAACCCGGCGGAACGGGACGAAGCCCGGATCCGGGACGACATCAAGAACGGCTATATCAGCAAGGAAGCGGCACTTCGCGATTACGGCATCTCCTGAGGCGGGCCGCAGGAATCAAACTGGAGCAACGATGAAAAAGAAAATTCGAATCGGCGTCGATGTCGGCGGCACATTCACCGATTTTGTCCTGGTCGACGACGACCGCGGCCTTATCTTCACGGGCAAGCGCCTGACCACGCCGGACGATCCCAGCGAAGCCATCCTGGAAGGCACCAGCCGCATCCTGAAAGAGGCGGGTACGGACCCGTCGGCGGTGCACAGCATCGTGCACGGCACGACGCTGGTCACGAATACCCTGATCGAACGGACCGGCGCCAGGGTCGGCCTGATCACCACCCGGGGCAACCGCGACGCCCTGGAAATGGGCCGGGAGATCCGGTACGACCTGTACGATCTGTTCCTGGAGTCGCCGCCGACCCTTGTCCCGCGCTATCTGCGCAAGGAAGTATCCGAACGCATGGCGCCCGACGGCGAAGTCCTGCTGGCATTCGACGCCGATGAATTCCGCGCCGTTACCCGGCAACTGGTCGATGAGGAAGCCGTCGAGGCGGTCGCCGTCTGCTTCATGCACTCCTACCGCAATCCCGACCATGAACGGCAGGCCAGGCAGATCCTGATCGAGGAACTGGGCGACATTCCGTTCACGATTTCGTCGGAAGCCGCGCCGGAAATCCGCGAGTTCGAGCGCACGAGCACGACCTGCGCCAATGCCTATGTACAGCCGCGCATGCAGACCTATCTCAAACGGCTGGAAAACGAACTGAGCGCCGCCGGGCATGACGGCGCCCTGTATGTCATGCTTTCGGGCGGCGGCATCACGACCGTTGAATCCGCCCGCGCCTTTCCGATCCAGCTGATCGAATCGGGTCCGGCGGCCGGCGCGATGGCGGCATCCTATTACAGCCGGCTTACGGATACCGAAAACTTCATTTCCTTCGATATGGGCGGCACGACGGCGAAAATGTGCCTCATCGACGGCGGCAGACCGGATCGCAAGCATGATTTCGAGGCCGGAAGGGTGCGGCGATTCATGAAGGGCTCCGGCCTTCCCCTGAAGGTTTCCGTGGTCGACATGATCGAGATCGGCGCGGGCGGGGGCAGCCTCGCCAATGTGGACGGCATGGGGCTGCTCAAGGTCGGTCCGCGCAGCGCCGGTTCGGCGCCGGGACCGGTATGCTACGGGCTGGGCGGCGAGAACCCGGCCGTCACCGATGCCGATCTCTATCTGGGTTACCTGAACCCGGATTATTTCCTCGGTGGGGAAATGGCCCTCGACATGGACACGGTGGAAAAGGCGATTGTCGAGAAAATCGCCAAACCGCTCGGGCTTACGGCGCTGGAGGCCGCCATCGGAATCCACAATATCGTCAACGAGAACATGGCCGCCGCGACCCGCATGCATCTCGCGGAAAAGGGACGCGATCCCAGGCGTTACGACCTGATCGCCTTTGGCGGCGCGGGACCGGTCCATGCCTACGGGCTCGCCAGGATTCTCAAGCTGCGGAAACTGGTGGTGCCCCTGGGGGCCGGCGTGACCTCGGCGCTGGGCTTTCTCGTCGCGCCGCCGGCCATCGACTATGTGCGCAGCTATGTTTCCCGTCTGGAAAACCTCGACTGGGCGCACCTCAATACGCTGTATGCGGAAATGGAAGCGGATGCGCGCGCGCTGCTCGCCGATGCGGGGGTCAGCGGCGACGAAGTCACGATCACCTGCTCCGCCGAAATGCGCCATGTGGGCCAGGGCTTCGAAATTTCCGTCCCCGTACCGAACGGGACACTGTCAGCGGATACCCTGAACGACTTGCGGGAGTCCTTCTTCGATACCTACCAGAAGCTGTTCGAACGCACGGTCCGGGACGTCGGGATCGAGGCCATGAGCTGGCGTCTGGCGGCAAGCGGCCCGAACCCCGAAATTTCCCTGAATTTCGGCAGCGGCGGCGAAGCGGGAACCGCCCTGAAAGGCACAAGGCAGGTCTACTTCCCTGAAACCGGCTTCGTCGAATGCGATGTCTACGACCGTTATGCACTGCGCGCGGGCGACCGCTTCGATGGCCCGGCGGTGGTCGAGGAACGGGAATCCACGACGGTCATCGGACCGGGCGCCAAAGTCGATGTCGATGGGCACCTGAACCTGATCTGCCATTTACCGGAGAACTGACCGGAGATTTCCAAAACGAGCACCGGCGATGCTACGCTGTCCGGAATGGCGGGCGTCGCCGGACAACAGAAAGACAGGACCATGAAGGCCCAGGAAATCGAACACCTGTTTCGCGGCAGCGCAACAGCGCCAACGCAGGGATTGCCGGGGCAGCCGCCGTTCACCACGCGGCCGGAACTCTGCGGCACCTTCGGCATGGTGGCATCGACCCACTGGCTGGGAACGGCGGCCGGGATGGCAATTCTGGAAAAGGGCGGCAACGCCTTCGACGCGGCTGTTGCGACCGGCCTCGCCCTGCAGGTCGTCGAACCCAGCATGGCCGGGCCCGCCGGCGATGCGCCGGTTATCCTGTACGATGCAAAAAACGATGATGTATCGGTGATCTGCGGCCAGGGCGGCGCGCCCGCCGCGGCGACCGCCGCCGCATACCGCCATCTGGGGCTGGACATCATCCCCGGCGCCGGACTGCTGCCGCTGGTGGTGCCGGGCGCGTTCGGCGCCTTCATGACCCTGCTGCGCGACTGGGGCTCGCTGCGCCTGCGCGACGTAATGGAGCCGGCCATCGGCCATGCGCGCAACGGCTATCCTATCGCCGCACGCGTTGTCGCGACAATCGACAGCCTGAAGGAGCTGTTTGTCGAACACTGGCCGAGTTCGGCGGCGGTATACTGCCCCGGCGGCAGGGTGCCGAAGGCGAATGACCTGTTCACCAATCCCGTTCTAGCGGATACCTTCGAACGCATCCTGCGCGAAGCGGAAGCCGCCGGCAGCGGCCGCGAACAGCAGATCGATGCGGCCTGCGATGCGTTCTATCGCGGCTTTGTCGCGGAATCCGTGGACCGGTTCTGCCGGGACAATGAATATCTCGACACCTCCGGGCGACGCCACAGCGGCTTCCTGTCCGGGGAGGACATGGCCCGCTGGTCGGCCCGCATCGAGGCGCCGCTGTCGCTGGATTACGGCGATTATACGATTTTCAAATGCGGCCCGTGGAGCCAGGGCCCCGTCCTGCTGCAGCAACTGGCGCTGTTGCGCGGTTTCGATATCGGATCGATGGATCCGGACGGCCCGGATTTTGTCCATCTCGTCACCGAATGCGCGAAACTCGCCTTTGCCGACCGCGAGAAATTCTACGGCGACCCGGATTTCGTCGATGTGCCGGTCTCTGTCCTGCTCAGCGAGGAATACAATGCCGCGCGCCGCGCGCTGGTCGGCGAAACGGCCTCCGGAGAGATCCGGCCCGGCGCGATACCGGGGTTTGGCGGGCCGGTCATCTATGGCCTCGAAGACGGGCAGCGCTACGCCATATCCGAAGACGGCGCGCCGTCCCCGCTGTCCGCCCCGTCGCCGGCCGTATCCATCGCGACCGGCGACACGGTGCATCTCGACGTCGCCGACCGGTTCGGCAACCTGGTATCCATCACGCCCAGCGGCGGCTGGCTGCGCAGTTCGCCGACCATCCCGGACCTCGGATTCGCGCTGTCGAACCGGGGACAGATATTCACGCTTGAAGAGGGCACGCCGGGCTGCATCGCGCCGGGCAAGCGGCCGCGCACAACGCTCAGCCCCGGCTTCGCGACCCGTCACGGCAAGCCCTACATGGCCTTCGGCACGCCCGGCGCGGACCGGCAGGATCAATGGGCCCTGCAGTTCCTGCTGCGCCATATCCATCATGGCCAGAACCTGCAGCAGGCGGTCGATGCGCCCACATTCAATACCTCGCATTTCCCCGGATCGTTCTACCCGAAACGCGCGGCGCTGAAATCGCTCAGCGTCGAAGGGCGATTTTCCGCCGCAACGGTCGATGCGCTGCGCCGGCGCGGCCATGACGTTTCCATCGGCGAGGAATGGTCGCAGGGCCGGATGTGCGCGGTCGCCCGCGACGGCCATCTGCTCAAGGCGGCGGCGACAGCCCGCAATACACAGGGCTACGCCTTCGGACGATAAGGCCAGGCGGCCGTCGGTGCTCGTGCACCGAAAGCCAAGGGCGCGGAGCACCCGCCCGGCGCTTGAGGGAAGGAAAAATGAAAGGGCAACCGGGTTCACCCGATTGCCCTGACGGTGAGGCTGATTCCGGTTGCCTCGCATGTTTGGCGCGGGCACGATATCGTATTCCGCCCGGAACCGGTTCATTTGCCATGCCGACCCGGTCTGTCGCGCGGTCACTATCAGGGGAAGTAACGCCATGCCGGATACAGGGAAATTAACCGACCAGAAACTGGAAACGCTCGCCGATTCCAGGCTTGTCGGCGAAGGCTGGTCCGAAGTGCAGCCGGGCGCCGATCCGGTCCTGTACGGGCATGTCGATCTCTCCCCCAAGGGCGCGTTCGAGGTCCGCAGCTTCCAGACCTTCACCCTGACCTATACCGTCGGGCGTTTCGGCCTGGATGACAGCGGCGCGATACGGGTCGTCTTCCGCGCCATGGGCGATGCGGGCCGGTTGCAGACCAGCGACCCGTCCGGCGACGGCTATGTCACCGCCACGGCCAGCAACGGCGCGACATTGTCGGTGGAATATTCGCGTCGCGGCGCGTCCGCCCGGCCGCGCTGGAAGGCCCTGACCATCGGGGTTTCCGGCGGTTATCTGCGCGAGGGCGACACCATCACCATCGTGTTCGGCGACACAAGCCACGGGTCGCCCGGCATGAAGATGCAGACCGTCGTCGAGGACGGGTTCGAGTTCAAGGTGCTGGCCGATGTCTGCGCCACCGGCCATTTCACGCCGATCCCGAATACGCCCAGCATCGCCATCGTGCCGGGGCAGCCGGTCGTCTGGCGCGCCGTGCTCAGCAGCCTGCGGCGGCCGGGTGAAAGTTTCATCTTCGGGCTGAAGGCCGAGGACAAATGGGGCAACCCGACGGAACATGCGACCGGCGCCTTCACCTTCGAAACCAGCGTGCCGGTAAACAACCTGCCCTCCCGCTTCGATTATCCGCGCGGGGAGCGGGCCGTCACCTTCGAGGGGCTCAGCGTCGACAAGCCGGGCGAATTGCGCATAACGGTACGGGACGAGACAACAGGGAATGTCGTCGCGCGGTCGCACCCGATGATGATCCGCGAGGGACAGTACGGCGCCTATTGGGGCGACCTGCACGGGCAGAGCGGCGAATCCATCGGCATCGGCACGTCCCGATCCTACTTCAATTTCGCGCGCAACCGGGCCTTTCTCGACCTGACCAGCCACCAGGCGAATGACTTCCAGATCAACAACGCCTTCTGGAAATTCCTCAACGAGTTGACGGCGGAGTATCACGAGGACCATCGCTTCGTCACCTTCCCCGGCTATGAATGGTCGGGCAATACGGCGGTCGGCGGCGACCGCAACGTCTATTTCCGCACGGAGGGCCGGCCGATCCGTCGCTCGTCCCACGCATTGCTGCCGGAACGCCATGACCTCGACACCGACGCCCCGAATGTCAACCTGCTGTTCGAGGCGCTGAAGGACGAGGATTGCGTGATCTATGCCCATGTCGGCGGGCGCTACGCGGATGTCAAATACGCCCATGACCCGAAACTGGAATCGGCGATGGAGATACACTCCGCCTGGGGCACCTTCGAGTGGCTGCTGACCGACGGCTTCCCGCTGGGCCATCGCAGCGGCGTCGTCTGCAACAGCGACGGCCACAAGGGCCGGCCCGGCGCCAGCTATCCGGGAGCCTCCACATTCGGCGCCTATGGCGGGTTGACCTGCTTCTACGCAACGGAACTGACCCGCGATGCGATCTTCGATTGCCTGCGCAAACGCCATCACTACGGCACGACCGGCACCCGGATGCATCTGGACGTGCGCGCAACCTTCCCGACATCCGGCCGGCTATTCGACCGCGATCCCGATGCCTTCGACGATGCGACATCGCAAAGCGTCAAAGAGGTCATGATGGGCGATATCGTGCAGACGGACGATTCGTCACTGTCGCTGAAGGTCGCGGTCGCCACCCAGTCGCCGATCGAACGGGTGGAAATCCGCAACGGCTTCGACGTCCTGCACACCGCGCGCGGCTATACCGAACGCGATCTTGGCGAACGCATCCGCGTGGTGTGGAGCGGCGCTGAATATCGCGGTCGCGGCCGTGAAACCAACTGGAAGGGCAAGGCCCGGTTTTCCGGCGCGACCATCCGGCGTATCGAAAAGATCAATGCCTTCAACCTGGAACGGCTGCTGGAGCAGCAGGGCGCGGATACGGTTGTCTTCGATTCCATCACGACCGGTAACTTCGGCGGGTTCGACGCCTGGATCGAACCGGGCGCGCCCGGCGACCTGGAGGTCACGACGAACCTCGGCAGCCTGACCGTTCCGCTCGCGGAAATCGGCCTGGAGGATACCGTCCTCGAAGCGGGCGGATTGGAGCGCAGGATTCGCACCTTCCGCCTGCCGGCGGAGAACACGACGTTTTCCCTGGATATCGAACTGGACATCGCGCTGAAACCGACCGGCGACAATCCCGTCTGGGTCTGCGTCACCACCGAGGACGGCTTCCAGGCCTGGAGCAGCCCGATCTACGCCTTCCGATGATCCGGGACGGCCGCCCCGTCGAGAAGAAACTCGGCCGCCGAACGTAAATCGGCGAAGCGCGCGGTCGGTTCATGCCTTACGTCGGCGCCGGAAACCGCATTGCCGGATTCGACCAGAAACGTTCGCAGCCCGGCGGCAAAACCGCCGGCGATATCGGTCTCCGGCGTATCGCCGATCATGACGGTTTCATCCTTCGCAATGCCAAGCCGTTCGACGGCAAGGTGGAAGATCGCCGCATGGGGCTTGCCGAGAACCGTGGCTGTCCTGCCGCTCGCGGCTTCCAGGAAGGCGACGACCGGACCGGCTTCCGGCTCGGGTCCATGCGGGGTCGGAATGACCGCATCGGCATTGCTGGCAAGCAGGACCGCGCCATTGGCAAGATGCCGAACGGCGGGCGTGAGGTCGGCAATTTTCAGGCCGGATTCGATCCCGGCCACGACATATTCGGGATCGTCGCTTTCGACGGCCCCCGCCGAGAGGACCGTGTCCCGCAGGGTCGCGCTACCCACGATATGGACCCGCGGCGCGACGCCCTGCGCCATGAGGTACCGGGCAACCGCCATGCCCGAGGTAATGATATCGGCGGGATCCACGGCAATGCCGAAGCCGCCGAGTTTCCGCGCATATTCGACCGGCGTGCGCCGCGCATTATTGGTCAGGCAGACCACGCGGATACCGCGATCCTGCAGGTCGCGAACGGCGGCGGCGGACCCCTCGATGGGTTCGTCGCCCCGGAACAGCACCCCGTCCATATCGAGGATGACGCCGCGAACCGGGTGGCCGGCATCGGCGATGCTGTTCTTCAGCCGCAGGATATCGAAGGACGGCAGCGGTTGCGTCCAATGGGCGTTCAGCCCGCGCACCGGCACCTCGTACCGCATTGGATCGGCGCCGTGGACGGTCCAGCGAACCTGTTCATCGATCTCGATTTCCGCCCATGCGCCGCTTGCCGCGCCTTCGGTCGTATAGCTTTCGGCCAGCGACTGCACCGTCAGGTAACGGATGCCGTCGATGGTGGTGTTGTGGTTGCGGTGCACGTGACCGGCGACGCAGAGAATGACCTTGCCGGAAGCCTCGATGATTTCCCGCGCCGCCTGCGTATGCCGCAGGGTCGCGGAGGCCGTGTTGTTCTGGAAATAGTAATTGCCGGTCATGGCTTCGCTGTCGAGCGGCACATGGGTGAAGATGACGGCGGGGAGCGTGGTGTTCGCAAGATCGCGGCGCAACCAGTCGAGGTCGGCGTCGCTCGGGATCGGGCTGTCCGGGAACCGGCCGGACAGGTCGATCTGCCAGAACACGAGATGCCGCCCCTTCAGGTCCTGACTGTGGCTGCCGAGGGGCCGGCCGAGGATCGCTTCGTTTTCCGCCCGGGTCAGGTAATGCAGGTCGTGGTTTCCCAGCAGGTGCGCGCGGGGTTTGTCCAGCCCGCCGAAAACCGACATGACGTCGCGCATCAGCCCCGCATCCGTATCATGGTCGACATTGGAAATCCGGTCGCCCAGATCGACAATCAGATCCGCCTTGCCCGCCGCAATCCGCTGGCCGACCGTTTGCAGCAACGGCAGCGCCGCGGCGCCCTGTTTGGTATAGCGCGTCGGCCCGTGGTGAATGTCCGTCACGATCGCCAGTTTCAGTGTTTCCATGGTTCCGCCATTGCCATCCGGTGATTCAGAACAGGTATCGCGTCCGAGCCACTCATGGCGCATATGAGCCTGAAACGGCCTTGTTTACAAAGTCGCCGACATCATGAACGTCGTGAAGCGCCAGGCATTGCGCGAACAATGAGCCGGCCGCCGACCCGTCCATGACCCCGCCGCAAAGCTGGATGAACTTGCGCTTCAACTGGTCATCGCTGAGCGGATTGTCCGGTCCGCCGACCGCCTTCGTGACATGTTCCGCCATCCTCTCCCCGTCGGCCAGTTCAACGACGACTTTAGCCTGCGTCGCCGTCATCTCGTCGGACCGGTGAATGACGAACCGCTTGCGCAGGGCGGTAAGGCCGGGATCGGCAACGTCCGTACCTTCGAATATGTCGAAATCCGCCGCGCCGAAGGTCAGGGCAAGCGCCGCCGCGTGATGCAGGCTGAACCGGCTGGTAATCAGCGAACCGGGATCCGGCTTTTCCGCCAGGACGGCGGTACGGGGATGGACGAAGATATCCACGGACCGGACCGCGCCGCAATCGAAACCGGAACGCCGGGTAACGTTGATGCAGGCGTCGATTACCGGATGGATGACAACCCCGCAGGGATAGGGTTTCAGGCTGATTTCGGAGACCAGAAACCGGCGGCCGAGGTCCCGCAGCGATTCCCGGAAATCGCCGCGCGGTTCGAAGACGCTGAAATAGCCGAAGGGCTCATCGAAGATGGCGGGCGCGCTGCCCAGCCCCTGTTTCGCCAGCAGCGCGGCAAGCACTCCCCCCTGCGCCGCCTTGCCGACATTCAGGTTCTTCCCCTCATTGGGCAGCATGGCGCGCAGCCCGCCCGCCTGCGTCGCCGCCATCGCCAGCGCCCGCGCCGTCTGCCGCCGGTTGAGCCGCATCAGCGCACAGGCAGCGGCCGCCGCGCCGAGAACGCCGGCAGTCGCCGTGATATGCCAGCCACGATCATAATGATCCGGGAACAGGCAGCGCCCGACATGCAGCTCAACCTCGATACCGATCAGGATCGCGTCCAGCAGCGCCCGACCGGTATCCCGCTACGCTTCCGCGACAGACAAGGCGGCCGCGACGACCGGCCCCGTCGGGTGGATCAGGGTCGGCACATGCATATCGTCGAAATCGAGCACATTGGACGCAAAGCCGTTGGCGAATGCCGCATGGGCCATATCCAGTTTCCGGTTTAGCCCGCAAACCGTGGATTGCCCCGCCCCGGCGACAATATCCATTACGGCGAGCAACCGGGAAACCGACTCGTCCCGGCTGCCCCCGATCGTGCAGCCAAGCCAGTTGACGAAGGCCCGAATGACGTGCCTGTCCGTACCTTCGGGCGCATTGGCCGGCGCGTCACCGGCGATGAATTCCGCGATCCGACCGGTGAGCGTGTCGATTAAGTCATCAGCGATGGCGGTATTCATGATGCAGGCCGGGTGTTTTTGCCGTTCAAAATGGACGGGACGGGAGAATTTTTCCGATTCCCGGACACAGACTATAGCACATCAGGTTTAGACGAAACCGCAACAGGTTTCATTCAAACCTGTGAAACCACCATATCTTCAACAGGATAGGTATCCGGTCATCCCTATGCCGCTATCACGAGCGGGCAATTACGGGTCGGATGGGTGATGACGCTGGCAGTCACGCCATAGACGGCGGCGATACTGTCCGGATGGATCACCGCCTGCGGCGTCCCACAGGCATGGACCTGGCCGGACCGGAGCATGCAGATCCGGTCCGCATACATGGCGGCGAGGTTCAGGTCGTGCAGGATCGCGACCACGCCGGCGCCATCGGCCGCCAGCCGGCGCGCGGTATCCAGCGCCGCGTGCTGATGGGCGAGGTCCAGGCTGGATGTCGGCTCATCCAGCAGCAGGTACCGATCCGGACAGCACTGGCCGGCCGCGCCGTCGCCGGCCCAGATTTGCGCCAGCGCCCGCGCCAGGTGCACCCGTTGCCGCTCGCCGCCGGACAGGGTTGTGTAGATGCGGCGCTCCAGGTGATCCGTACCGCATTCGCGCAGCGCCGCCCGGGCAACCGCCAGATCACGCTGCCGGCTGGAATGGCGGGCATGCGGGCCGCGCCCCATCAGTACGACTTCCAGTACCGGAAAGGGAAAGGAAAGATCGGAATGCTGCGGCAGGACCGCACGTCGCCGCGCCAGATCGCGCCGCGACCAGGACGACAGCGGCGTACCGGACAGGGTAACGCTCCCCGAATCCGGTTTCAGGGCGCCTGTCAGCACGTTCATCAGTGTCGTCTTGCCTGCCCCGTTCGGACCCAGTACCGCGAGTACTTCGCCGGAGTCGACGCGCAGCGACACATCCTCCAGAACCCGCTTGCCGCCCAGCAAAACGCCGATTCCATTTGCCGCCAGCATCACCAGCCCCCGATGCCGCGCCGCCGCCACAGCAGCCACAGGAAGAACGGCCCGCCGACACAGGCGGTCACGATGCCGATTGGCAATTCCGCCGGCAGCACGATGTGACGGGACACCAGATCCGCGATGAGCATCAGCGCCGCCCCCAGCATCGCCGAAGCCGGCAGCAGGGTGACGTGATTCGGCCCGATCAGCAGCCGGATCAAGTGCGGCACGACCAGCCCGACAAAACCGATGATCCCGGAAACCGCAACCGCGGCGCCGGTCGCCAGCGCGGCCAGCAGGACAGCCAGGCGCTTTTCCCGCTCCACGTCATAGCCAAGGTGGTGGGCTTCCGCCTCGCCCAGCAGCATCGCGTTCAGGAACCGCGCAAATCCGGGCAGGAGCAGGATGGCGAGACCGGCCAGCGGAATCACCGGCAGCAGCTTGTCCCAGGTGACGCTGCCGAGGCTGCCCAGCAGCCAGAAATTGAGGTCGCGCAACTGCTGGTCGTCGCTCAGGAAGATCAGCAGCCCCATCCCCGCATTCGCAATCGCGTTGACCGCGACCCCGCAGAGCAGCATCGTCGGAATATCCGTGCGGCCGCCCCGGTTCGCGATCCGGTAGACCAGCGCCGTGCAGCCCAGCCCCCCGGCGAAGGCGGCCAGCGGCAGCAGCCAGGTTTGCGGCAGGAAGGGCAGCGCCGCCGCCGCGCCGCCGCCGAACACGATGACCGATACCGCGGCCAGCGCCGCGCCCGAGGACACGCCGATCAGCGCCGGATCGGCCAGCGGATTGCGGAACAGCCCCTGCAGCGTGGCGCCGGCCAGCGCCAGTCCGGCGCCTGTCAGGATGCCGAGGCAGACCCTCGGAAGGCGGATCGCCAGCAGGACCGTCTGTTCGCGCGGCGTAAACGCCCAGGGCAGCTCCAGCCCCACGAAATTTCCCAGGATGGCGAAGAAGGCGCCGGGCGCGATGGGCACCGCGCCCTTTCCGGCCGAAAGCAGGATGGCGAACAGCAGGAAACCCGCCAGGGACAGAATCGTCACAAGGTTCCGGTAGGGCCGCAGCGTCGGGCCGGATAGTGCGGCGACGCTCATCGGTCAGTCCGCGAGTTTCAGGTTCGGGTGCAGTGCATTTGCGAGACCGCGCACGGCCTGCGGCAGGCGCAGGCTGAACCCGAGCAACAGCAACCCGTCCATCGCAATGACCCGCCGTTCCGCACCCGCCGGGGTCGCGGCGATTTCCGGGATCGCCAGCAGCGTGTCCTGCCCGCCCAGCAGCCCCAGCGACCGGTGGGTCGCGAGTATGATATCCGGCGCCGCCGCCACCATCGCTTCCGGCGACAGCGGCTTGTAGCCCTCGAATGAATCGACGACGTTTTTCCCGCCCGCCATGCGGATGATCTCGGCGGCGGCGGTGTCGGTACCGGCCGCCAGCGGCGCACCCCCCTGCCCGATGGACAGCAGGAACAGGACCCGTGGCCGGTGCCTTGCGGTATCGATCCGCGCCTTCAGCGCCGACAGCTCGGATTGCAGCCGCGCCGCCAGCACCGCGCCTTTTTCCGGCACGCCCAGCGCCGTGGCGACCAGATCGATTTTTACCAGCACGCCTTCCGGCGAAGGATCGTCCGGCGCCATGACGATATCCAGCCCCGCGTCGCGCATCTGCGCCAGGACATCCGGCGGGCCGGCATCGCCATCCGCCAGCAGCAGGGTCGGCTGCAGCGCGAGGATCGGTTCGGCGGCAAGTTGCCGCAAGTAGCCGACCTTGGGTTTCTTCATCGCGTCGGGCGGGTAATAGCTCGTCGTGTCGACCGCAACGATGTTATCGGCGAAGCCCAGCGCGTAGACGATCTCGGTGATCGCCCCGCCGGCGGACACGATCCGTTGCGCCGGCGCATCGGCGGCCCGCGCCGCGGATGCAACAAACGCCAGAACGACGGCAAGCCGGACAAAACGGTTCAAGCGTCCGCTCCTTCCAGCGATTCGACCAGCGCCCGCCAGTCATGCCGCTCCCCCTTGCCTTCGCCGCGTTCGCCGAACAGCCAGGCGATCTGCGCACCGTCTCCGTCATAGATTTCCAGCGAGGTGACGATGCCGTCCCGCGTCGGCTTGCGGACGACCCAGGCCCCGGCGATGCGGTCTTCGCGCAGGTGAAGATTGAAATGCGGATCGAGAATATTGAACCACGGGCCGACATCGCGCAGGGTGACCACAGGCCCCGTATGGATCTGCACGACGCCGGGGCTGCCAACGAAGACCATGACCGGTATTTCCTGCGCCGCCGCCGCCGTTACCGCAATCCGGAACGATTTCACGTCGACAGGCCAGGCCAGATCCCTGCCGACCAGACGCAGCGCCTGCATCCGGCCCGTGCCCACTTCGTCCAGCATGGCGTGGAAGTCATGCACATCCCTCAGGCCGAGCCAGCGGTCCCGCAGCACGACCGTGTCGATGGCCGGATCGGGCCGGTCGTCCGGGCCTGCCGGAACCGGTGTAACCGCCATCGCCGGCGACTGGTCCGGCGTCAGGAACCGCGCGACCAGATCGTCATAACCCGCCCGGTTGCTGTCCTCCAGCAGGTGGATTTTATGAACCGCCGTTCCATCGCAGTCGAAGAACTGAAGGCTGTGACGTGTGCTTTCGCCGGCGGCCTCCGCCACGGCAAAGCCGAAATGCCAGTGGCCGAGGAAGATGCGCAGGTCGATATCGCGGTTCAGCACCAGCCCCATCCTGTCGCCGAAGATCGAGATATTGCCGAATACGCCCTTCTTTTCATGCACCGCATGATCATTCCGTGTCAGCGCCATGACCCGGCCCAGTCCCGGCAGGGCCTGGATCAGGTCGCCCCAGGGTCCCTGGAGGCGCTGCACGCCCGCGCCGCATCGGCAGGCAAGGAGTTCCCCCTCGCTGACGCCCAGCTTTTCCGCCGCATCGCGGGCGCGGATGTTCGGTTCGGCGTCACGCAGGGCGACCAACCGGGCCTGTAGCGGCGCCGATTCCGCCGGATCTGCCATGGCTGTCTCTGTCATCGCTGTTTCTCCTCTGTTCACTGTCGGGCTACATTTTGATCGCATAGCGGACGGTCGCCTTCAGGTTCCGGCCGGGTTCCAGGGCGCCGCTTGCGGTGCGCGTATAGGCGCGGTCGAATACGTTATCGACGCCGACCAGGACGCCCAGTCCGGTCACCGGACTGTCTTTCGACGCGTGCCAGCTGGCGTAGACATCGTTCAGGTCATAGGCATCGCGAACCAGAGCCGGGTCCGCCGTATTGTCGAACCTGCTGGCATGCAGGTAGCGCCAGCCGAGCCGCAGGCCGGTTTCCGGAATCTTGTAGGCGAAATGCATCGTGAACTTGTCCGGCTGCAGAACGCCGAGCGGCGCGCCGGTCGCCTCATTGTCGCCGTCGATCCGCGAATAGCCGGTTTCGAACAGCAGCGAGGCGTTTTCGTAGCTGGCCTCGATCTCGTAACCGTCGAGATTTGCATTGGCGACATTCACGCTTTGCGTCGTGCCGTTGCAGTTCGGCGGAAAACAGGCCGGCGGCGCGGGCTGGATCACCTGGGTGTCGATGAAGTTTTCGCCGTCGATCCAGTAATGCGAGCCCTTGATCTGGAAATGATCGCGGCGGGTCACGACATCGTCGAATTTCAGCCCCGCGCCGGCTTCGAACGTCCTGGTGGACTGCGGCTGCAGAGCCGTATTCGGGATGAAACTGTTGACGCCGAAACCGGGAATGACGAAATGCGTGCCGCTGGGAAACAGTTCGTTCAGGTTCGGCGCGCGGAAGGCATTGGCGTAGCTGGCGAACAGCGACACGGGCTCGACCGGCCGCACTTGCAGCGCGATCTTTGGCGATACCTCGTCGGAGGAAATCTCGCCGGAATCGCCGTCAGAGGCATAATAGTCGTAACGGATGCCGGGCGTGATCGACATGCCGGCGCCGCTACCGAGGATATCGTCGAAATCGACCTGTCCCTGCATGAATACGCCCGCGAAGGTCGATTCCGCATTGGGCACGCCGCCGCGCGCGGCGCCGTCGGTCGTCCCCTCACCCGTGTCGCGGTAACTTTCCACGCCATAGGTCAGGGTTGTCAGCGCGGTTTCGCTGTGCACGAAGCGGGTGCGGTTGTCGATCCGCGCGCCGATGGTGCTCAACTGCCGGTCCTCGACCTGCCCGGCCGGCCCGGCGCCCAGGTTATCGAGCCGCGTTTCCAGCACATTGGTGTCCACGTAATAGGCGATCGCGTCGAGATCGAGCCAGCGATCGGTCGGGTCGCTGTTCTTGTAGGCGACGCGGAAATTGTCGGTCCGGACCTCCTTGTCGACGAGATCGGCGCCGGTCGCCTGCCCGTTATTGGGCTCCTTTGCGTCATTCTGGAAACGCTGCCAGCTTGCCTCAAGCGTCTGATGCTCGGTGAGTCTGGCCGTGCCTTTGAGCAGGCCGGAGATAATATCGTCTTCCGCAACCAGCGATGAATCGTCGCCAAGACGGTAATCGTCGCCGGTCAACCAGGTGATGCCGGCCACCCCTTCGAAGCGCTCGCCCGGCTTTGCCGCGCCGACAAATCCGGCGGTCCATTCCTCGTTCACGCCCTGGTATCCGGCGCTGACTTCGCCGCCATAACGTCCGCCCGGGGCCAGCAGATCGATAGCCTCCACCGTCCGCATTTCGATAACGCCGCCGGTCCCGCCGCTGCCGTACAGCGCGGAACTGGAGCCCTTCACCACCTCGATCCGGCGCAGGAACAGCGGATCGACGAAAAACTGGCCGTCATGGCCGGAGATGAAGTTCTGCCGCGCGCCATCCAGCAGCAGGATCACATCCGGGCCGGAAAAGCCGCGGATGCTGGGAACCTCGCCGGTCCGCCGCGGGCCGCCGAAGAAATCGACGCCGGGAACAGTGCGCAGGATATCGTCCGGCGACGTCGCCTGCCGGTCCTGGATGTCGCGGCGATCGCGAACCGTCACCATGCCCGGATATTCAAACGCCTCAACCGCATTCCGGGTCGCCGTCACCGATACGGGCGGGACGTAGTGCAGTTCCGCACCGGTACCGTCCGGATTCGCCTCCTGCGCGGACGCCAGGCTGCCGGCGACGGTCATGACCATGGCCGGTAGGGCCACCCTTGTAATCGGATTCATCGTTCCACCCTCTCGCTGCGAGATTTATGTCCGGGCTGGCTGCCGAAACCGCAAAGGGGTGGGTGGCTGGCTGGGCGTTCTGTTTATCGGGAAGCGCACGCATCACGGACGCTCCGTTCGGGACTATTTCGTCAGGATCAGTTTTCCGTTGCTGGTGCATCGCAAAAGGTAATGCTCGCCACCATGGTCGATCACCACCTCCCTGCCGTTGGCCAGCAGATCGGCGCTGCGCAGGACCCGTACGGGCTGCTTTTCAGGAGTCTTCATTTGGTCGCGGCTTCTCGGTTCGTTGTCCGTCACGGATTTTCCATTGCGCGGTTCGCCGGGACGGTGCGCCATCGCCCGCCCCGGCAATTCGGCATTAATATCGTTATTGATAATCAATTGCAACTAAATTGAAAGCAACTGCGAAGGGATAGCCTGACATTCGGGAAACGCGGCCGGCGTATGAATTAATTTATTGATAATGCGAATCATTATAAATAACATGTCGCCTGTGGCGCACGGCCACGCGCCGCGCAAGGACGCTAATTTGAGAAGGTAATTGATGTTGCGCTTAGTGTTGCTCGTTCTGGCGATGGGGCTGGTATCGCCGCCGGCGCTTGCCGATGGACCGGCGGTCACGATCGAACTGAACAAGCTGGAAGCGAACGGATCGTCGTGCCGGGCATATCTGATGATGCGGAACGATGCGGGCGCGGGATTCGAGTCGCTGAAGCTGGACCTGGTGATGTTCGACACCGATGGCGTGGTTTCCCGCCGCATTGCGGTCGAGGCGGCGCCGCTGCCGGCCGGCAAGACCAGCCTGAAGGTCTTCGATATCGCCGACCAGCCCTGTGACGGCATCAGCCGCATGTTGCTGAACGACATTCTGGATTGCCACGGCGCGGCGGGGCCGCGCCATGACTGTCTGGACCTGGTGGAAACCGCGTCGCGGACAACCGCGCCCTTCATAAAATAATCGAACGGACCGAACGAAAGCAGCCTTTGATGAACAACCTGGACAATGCCGACCAATCGATCCCTGCCGCGCCCGGCGCCCTGGACAGCCTCTTTGGCCGCCTGTCGGAACTGCTCGCGTCCGGCGGTCCGGTCGTGGCGATCCTTCTGGCGATGTCGGTAGCGGCGCTCGCGATCATCCTGGCCAAGCTGTGGCAGTTCCACGTGACGCGATTGGGCGACCGCAAGACCGCGCGCAAGGCGCTGGACCTGTTCAAATCGGGCCGCGCCGGCCAGGCCCTGCTGCTGCTGCGCGGCGCGGCCAACCCGGTGGCGGTCCTGCTGGGCCAGGCGATCCGGGGCCAGCAGCGCGGCGTCGCCGACGCCAGGCTGCGCGAGGAACTGCTGCGCTGCGGCGGCGACATGCTGGAAGACCTGCGCGGGCTTTTCCGGCCGCTGGAGGTCATCGCCTCGCTGGCGCCGCTGCTCGGCCTGTTCGGCACGGTGCTGGGCATGATCGAGGCGTTCCGGAAACTTTCCGAGGCCGGCAACCGCGTCGATCCGTCGATCCTGTCGGGCGGTATCTGGGAGGCGCTGCTGACGACCGCGGTCGGGCTGGCGGTGGCGATCCCCACCGTCGCGGCGCTGAACTGGCTGGAGCGACGGGTCGATCGGATCGCCTTCGAATTCGACAGCATCGTCACGCAGGTATTCACCGAGGACCTCTCGGAGGACGCCCTCGCCCCCCTGACCCCGCACAGGGAATCCCGGACCCATGACACCGTCCGCATCCGCGCCGCCGTCGCTGCGACTGGCGAATAGGGGAAGGCGGCGGCGCTCGCCGATCAGCCTGACGCCGCTGATCGATGTCGTCTTCATCCTGCTGGTCTTCTTCATGCTGGCGTCGTCCTTTCTGGACTGGCGCGCCATCGGCCTCAACGCGCCCGGCAGGGCCGCGGCGGCGGCAACGATGGAAGGTACAATACTGGTCGACATCCGGCCCGACGGGCTGCGCCTCGCGGGCCGGTCGGTCAGCCTCCGGGAACTCGTGGCGCAGGTCAGCGACGGGTTGCGGACGAAGCCGGACCGGAAAGTTGTCGTCCGGCCCGACAGGGGCATCGTGCTGCAGGATGCGGTGGCGATTCTGGACGCGCTCACCGCGGCCGGCGTGCGCGACCTGTCGCTGATCCGAAAGCCGGTACGGTAGGCGCCCCATGCATTTCGCGTCACCCCGCCCCCGCAAGGATGAAGAACGCATTCTGCCGCTGATCAATATCGTTTTCCTGCTGCTGATTTTCTTCATGCTGGCGGGACGGCTTGCCGCATCGGACCCGTTCAACGTGGCGCCGGCGCAATCGGCCAGCGAGGCGACGGCCGAATCGCCGGAGATGCTGGTGCTGGTCGGCGCGGATGGACAGCTGGCGCTGGACGGGAAAATCCTCGACGACGCCGCGCTCGGCGCCGATGTCGCGGCGCGGCTGGGCGGCGCCGGCGACGCCAATCCGCGCATCCGGCTGAAGGCGGATGGCGGCGCGCCGGCGGTCCGGGTTGTCGCGGTGATGGAACTGCTGCGCGAAGCCGGCGTCGAGACGCTCTCCCTTCTCACAACGCCGAAAGTTCCATGAGCGGCGTTACGGGACGGCAGCTTGCGGCGGCGGCCGCAATTGCGACGGCGCTTCATGCCGGATTCGCAATTTCGGTCCTGTGGGCGCCGCCGCCCGATGGCGCAAAGGCGATGGGGCTGGGCGGTGTGGAGGTTTCCCTGGGACCGGCGGGCGGCGCCCCCGGCGATACGGCAAATCCCGTTGCCGAAACCCCGGAAACACCCGTCGTGGAGCCCGAGGAAGCCCGTGTGGAATCGCCCCCTGAAACCGTTATCGAACCCGCGCCGCCGGAACCGGTCGCCGAATCCGTCGATGTCGCCCCGGCGCCGCCGGTCGCGATTGCCGAGGTGCGGGCCATCGCCCCGCCGCCCCGGCCGCAGCAGAAACCGAAGCCGCCGGAACCCCCGCGCCGTGCGCCGCCTGCGGTCGAAGCCGTATCCGCACCGGAAGCCGTCGCCGCCGCTGAACCGGTTCGCGAGCAGCGCGCCAGGGAAACCCCGTCCGTCGCCGGCGCCGCCGGAAAATCAGGGATCCAGGACCGACCCGACGCGGGCGACGCGGACAGCACGGCCGGCGGCGGCACGCCCGGCGCTTCGGCGGATTACATGTCCTACCTGCTGGCCTGGCTGCAGAAGCACAAGGAATATCCACGGCTGGCCCGCCGGCACAGGCAGCAGGGAACGGCGCTGATGTATTTCGAGATGGACCGGGACGGCCGTATTCACACCGCGGCCCTGCGGCAGAGTTCCGGGCATGCGGCGCTCGACGACGAGGCCCGCGCCCTGATCCGCCGCGCGGAACCCCTGCCGCCGCCGCCGCCCGAAGTCGCCGGCGACCGCATCCGGCTGGTTGTCCCCGTGCAGTTCTATCTGCGGTAGGGTCGGCAGCTTTTTTCCGGTTGCCGCCAAACAAAATCGCCGGATTGGCTCCGTGTCCGCTATAAATCGGGAGGATGGTACCCTTCTGCGTCGCGCCGCCCGGGAATGACCGGGATTGCGGGATTGCAGGAACCGGCAGGAGTACGAGGCGTGCGAATAATCGTTACCGGCGGCGCCGGCTTCATCGGGTCGGCGGTGGTGCGCCAGCTGATCCGGCAGACGGACGCGCGTGTCCTGAACCTGGACGCCCTGACCTATGCCGGCAGCCTGTCGAATATCGCGTCCGTCAGCGACAATCCCCGCCATCATTTCCTGAAAGCGGATATCCGGAACTTCGACGCCGTCGCCCGCGCATTCGCCGAATTTCAGCCCGACGGCGTCATCCATCTGGCGGCCGAAAGCCATGTCGACCGCTCCATCGACGGCCCGCGCGCCTTTCTGGAAACCAACGTGACCGGCACCTGCAACATGCTGGAGGCCGCGCGGGGCTATTATGGCGGATTGACGGGCGCGGCCCGGGACGGCTTCCGTTTCCTGCATGTCTCCACCGATGAGGTTTTCGGCGAATTGGGACCGGAGGGCCGCTTTACGGAAACATCCTCCTACAGGCCCGGTTCGCCCTATGCCGCGACCAAGGCCGCCGCCGATCACCTGGTCAGGGCGTGGCAGCGCAGCTTCGGCCTGCCCTGCCTGATCACCAGTTGCTCGAACAATTACGGCCCGTACCAGTATCCGGAAAAGCTGATTCCGGTTCTGGTCAACAACGCCGTGGCCGGCAGGTCGCTGCCGATATACGGCACCGGCGAAAACGTGCGGGACTGGCTGTATGTGGAGGATCACGCGGCGGCGTTGCGCCTCGTACTGGACAGGGGCCGTGTCGGGGAGACATACAATATCGGCGGCGACAGCGAACGGACGAATATCGCCATCGCGCGGACCGTATGCGCGTTGCTGGATGAAATGCGGCCGGATTCGCCCGCCTGCCCCCATGAAAGGCTGATCCGGCTGGTAACCGACAGGCCGGGCCATGACCTGCGCTACGCCATGGATGCTTCGAAAATCACAGCGGAACTGGGCTGGCGCCCGGTTGAGACATTCGAGACGGGACTCGGGAAGACCGTGCGCTGGTATCTGGAAAACACCGACTGGACCGAAGCCGTCCTGAACGGCGGCGAAATCGGCCGCCGCGGCCTGAGCGACAGACGAGGAATGGATTAGGGACCGGTATCATGGCGCGCACCGAGAAAGGCATTATTCTGGCGGGCGGATCCGGCAGCCGGCTGTTTCCGGTTACCGTCGCAACGAGCAAGCAGCTGCTGCCGGTATTCGACAAGCCGATGATATATTATCCGCTGTCGACCCTGATGCTGGCAGGCATCCGCGACATCCTTGTCATCACCACGCCGCGGGACAACCCGGCCTTCCGTCGGCTGCTGGGCGACGGCAGCCAGTGGGGCATGAGTATCGCCTATGCCGAACAACCGTCGCCCGGCGGCCTGGCGCAGGCCTTCCTGCTGGACGAGGGCTGGATCGGCGGCGATCCGGTCGCGCTGATCCTCGGCGACAATATCTTCTTCAGCTACGCGCTGAGCGAAAGGCTGGAACGCGCCGGGACCCGGGATCACGGGGCGACTGTCTTCGCCTACGCCGTCGCCGACCCGGAGCGGTACGGCGTCGTCAGCTTCGACACGACGGGCAAGGCATATGAAATCGAGGAAAAGCCGGCGCGGCCGAAATCGCGCTACGCGGTCACCGGGCTGTATTTTTACGACGGGAATGTGGTCGACATGGCCCGTTCGCTGAAACCGTCCGGCCGGGGCGAGCTCGAGATCACGGATCTTAACCGGATGTACCTGCGGCAGGAGAAACTCACGGTCGAAGTGCTGGGCCGGGGCGCCGCCTGGCTGGATACGGGTACGCACCAGTCGCTGATGGAAGCAGGTCAGTTCGTTCAGGTCATCGAAGCCCGGCAGGGCCAGAAGATCGGCTGTGTCGAGGAAGTGGCATGGCGGCGGGGTTTCATCGACGACGCCCAGCTGGACCGCCTGGCCGGGCCGATGGATAAATCCGGTTACGGCGCCTATCTGCGGAACCTGCTGCTGCAGGAACCGAAAACGCCTGTCGGTGACGGGCCCGTCCAGCCGGGGTAGATCAGATTCGCAGGTTTGAACGGAACCTGTCGCGGTTCCCTTCAAACCTGATGTGCGATAGTGTCCCGCCGCAGGCCAGCAATTTGACCGCTGCGCTGTACAGTCCTGAAAATCCGGAGGAAACCTGTATGGACGACATGAAAACCGACGCCGCCGCCATGGGCCGACTGGCAAAGGCCCTGGCATTCATCTGCGGGCCGGATCATGCGACAACCCTGGCCCTCGCGGCCGCCGCCGAAAGCGGCGCCGACAAGGACATCAAGAAGGCCCGCACGCTGTTCCTGCGGCTGAAACCCGGCGACCGCAAGGCCGCGCTGACCATGATCTCCGACTGAACCGAACCGCGCCAGCCTTGGGCTGTCGAGATTCATCGCGAGTTTATCACGGCTGCTGCGAGATAGATTATGGCCTTCAGGCTCTGATTGGTTTTGGCCGCGCGCATTGCGATGCATATCCGGCGCGAGACGGGCAAGGCCCCAAAATTTTCTTCTCGAATTGCAGGCATGCCTGAACTGAAGCCGGACGGACCGGCGCCGCGACACGCTCTATTTCGACACCGGTAAAGCCCGCCTCGCCATGGAAAAGAAAGCTGCCTCTCAAGCGCATGGATTGACGCAAACCCGGTCCCGTGCGAACCTGCAATTAGACCGGTCGGTCTAATAAATGCAACAGCTGTTGCGTCCGGGCAATTTTGCCGATGGACGGAAGGAAGGAAACGACATCATGAGCACGACAATCGAGACCCGGCGCTTTGAACAGCCCGACCAGCTACTCGACATGAAGGAATGCGGCGGCATAGCCATCGTCAAGATGGGGACCGGAGCGACCGGCTTGCATGCGGTGTTTGAACCAGGCTGGACTTGGGAAAAGGATGAGAAGCCTCTGCTCGGCAATCCGGATTCATGCCCGATGCATCACACGGGCTACTGCATTTCCGGCACCCTGGTCGTTCGCATGCTCGACACCGGAACGAGCACGACAATCGCGCCCGGCGACTTTTTCGAGATACCGCCAGGTCACGACGCCTATGTCGAAGGCGACGATCGTGTGGAACTGGTCCTTTTCGCACCGCCCGAACACCAGCACTGACGCCGTGCGCGCCTGGCATTGAACTTGGTTACCCGGCGGTCAATCTGCGATTGCAAAAGATTACGGGTCTCATACGAATGAACAATTCCACCAAGGAGCGCATGCTTGTTATAGGGCTGACCATGCTCCTGCGCCATGGCTACAACGATCTCGGCATCCAGGCTGTGCTCAAGGAAACCAACATGCCGAAGGGATCGTTCTATCATCACTTCGCCAGCAAGGAGGGTTTCGCCCTGCAGGTTATCGATCGCTACATGGATGAGGTTCACAAAGGGCTAGACGCTTCGCTCGGCGATCGTTCGCTCCTGCCGCTCGACCGTGTTCGCAAGTTCTTTGAGTCGACGCGCGACAAGTATCGTGAGGACGGCTATCTCGGATGCATGCTAGGGGGACTCGGTCAGGAACTCTCAGGCGTGAATCCCGTCTTCCAGGAAAAAATCGAGGCGTGTCTCGACACCATTGCCGGGCGCATCGCTTCCTGCATGCAGGAAGCGCAAGCCAGTGGTGGCCTGCCGGCGGACGTCGATCCGTGCAGCATGGCGGACCTCTTGGTTAATTGCTGGGAGGGCGCGGCTCTGCGCAGCCGTCTACGCCGCGACCCGGCACCGCTTGATTCCATGCTCGACTTCTATTTCTCTGCGGTCGCTGCGAGATAGGCGCGCATGGCGCGACGCGGATGCTGGAAGATGACGATCCCGGCGCCGCGCTCGTTGAGGCCGGCGATGATGGCGTTGCTGTCGAAAGCCTTGTCGGCGATCAACGCGCCAACAGAGACGCCGTCGATGAGCGGCGGCATACCGACCGTATTGAACCGAACCGCGCCGCGCCGATCTAATACGGCGTATCGCCCTGCAACATCACCCGGTACATATAGCGGACCTGGCTGTGGTCATAGTCGCCGTTGGCCTTGTGCAGCAGGCAGCGATTATCCCACATGACCATGTCGCCCGGCTGCCAGCGATGCCGGTACTGGTATTTTTCCTGCGTCGCATGCGCCAGCAGTTCGTCGAGCAGCGTCAGCGCCTCCGCCTCGCCCATGCCTTCGATGGATTCGATGCGGATGGGATTCAGGTAAAGCGACTTCCGGCCGGTTTCCGGATGGGTGCGCACGATGGGGTGGCGGACGAATTCGGGCACCCGGCCCTTCGCCTCCGGCGGCAGCCCCGTCAGCTTCCGCTCGCTGTGCTTGCTCTGATAGACATGGATACCCTTCAGGTTCGCGATCCGTTTCCTGATATCATCCGGCAGATCCTCATAGGCGCGATGCATATTCACATACTGGGTGTCGCCGCCGGAATCCGGCAGCTTGATCGCCAGCAGGATCGTCGCCTTCGGCGGCATGGCGGCGTTGGAATGGTCGGTATGATAGCCCGCGCCGGGAATATAACGCTTGCCGTCGTCGTACCGGTCCTGGTTCGACAGGTAGTGAATTTCGGGACATTCCGGCAGCGCGAAGCGGGTATTATGCTGATGGAAGACGTCGCCGAACAGTTGCACGCCGGTCAGCAATTGCGGCGCCGTCAGCGTCTGTTTGCGGATCACCAGAACCGAATGATCGACAAAGGCCCGGTTGAGGCGCGCGCGGGTTTCCCCATCCACGGGGCGCGACAGGTCGATCCCCCGCACCTCCGCGCCGGTATGGTCCGACAGGGGCCGTATTTCCAACTGTTGTGTATCCAACTGCATGTCCAGTCTCCCGGGTTGCGCCGCCAGAACCGGAATGAAGCAGCTATCGGAGGCGGGCGCAAGGTCACAGGACGCCGGCGCACCTATGCGACGGCGAGCGCCTCACCGGCTTCGCTGACCGTGGGTCCGGCGCCCGCAACGGTGGTCCGGCGCATCACACGGCGGTACTTCGCGCTGTCATAAGGCGTGCCGCGATGCAGGACGCAGCGATTGTCCCAGATCACGAAATCGAACTGCCGCCATTTATGCACATAGACGAATTCCGGACGGGTCGCCTGGGCAACCAGGTCTTCCAGAAGCTTGCGGCCCTTTTCCACCGGCCAGCCGATTATGTGCGAGGCGTGGGCGCCGGTGTAGAAATTCTTCCGGCCGGTCGCCGGATTCGTGCGCACCACCGCGTGACGGACCGGCGGCACCTCCGCCAGTGTCTCGGCCGGCGGCGTATAGCCCGGCACCTTGCTGCGCGAATAGGCGAAATTATGCTCCGCGACCAGCCCGTCCAGCCGCAGGCGTTCCGCTTCCGGCAGGGCGTCATAGGCGCCGCGGCAGGTCGCGAACTCCGTGTCGGCGCCGACCGGCGGTACTTCCCGGCCCGACAGCATCGAGCAATAGGCCGGCACCGGCTTGAAGGAGCTGTCGGTGTGCCACATCTCGTTGCCGGTATTCGACTTCAGGCGCCGATGGCCCGGCGGGTAAATCTGCCCCGTGTTGTAGTCCACATTGGAAATATTCGAGATGGGAATGCCGCCATCGCCCTCCGCCTTGTACAGCATCCGCTCCAGCGCGCCGAAACGGCTGCTGAACGCCGTTTGCGTGTTGTCCTCGAACCGTTGATCGCGGAACACCAGCACGGAATGTTCGTCAAGCGCGGCCCTGATTTCGTCTATCACGGCGTCGTCCGTCACCGTCGTCAGGTCCGCGCCCGACACTTCCGCACCCAGATGCTCGCCCAGTTTCCTGATGGTCAGCGTCATGTTCGTTACTCCTCCCGACTTCGTTCCCGTGACGGAAGTGAAGCAGCATTCGCCATATCGCGCAAGACGGGCGGCATGCCGTCGCCTTGTCGACGGATGGTTTACGCGGAAAACACCCCCAGCCAGCGCCACCACAGGAAATTCAGCGGCGACACGACCAGCAGGTGGATTACCGTGAAGATCAGGCACATCCGGATACCGTAACGCTGCGGAATGCCGGCCAGCAGCATGCCCGTGAAGACCGGCGCGATCTGGTAGGGCAGCAGGATGAAGAAGAAGCTGGCGACCTGGGTCATCAGCATGGTTTCCAGCGGCCACCCGGCCGCCACCGCAAGATCGCCCATCAGCGGCGTCAGGATGGCGGGAACGCCCGCGTAATTGACCCCCAGCGACAGGATGCCGCCGGTCAGGATCATCGCGAAGAAATTATAGGCGTCCTGTTGCGGCGCAATCCCGATCGACCGGATCAGATATTCGCCCAGATATCCCGCCAGACCGCTATGGGATACGACCGCCCCCATGCCGACAATTCCGGCGACGAAGAACCAGGGGCCGTAATTGACCTTATGTATCATCGCCGAGGGCGGTACGAGCCGCACCACGGGCAACAGGCAGACGACCGCGGCGCCCAGCGCCACCCAGGCCGGCGCCACCCCGTGCAGGCTGTCAGTCGTCCAGAACAGCAGGGTCAGCGCCAGCACCGCCATCAGCCGTTTTTCAACGCCGGTCACGGGGCCGCGCACTTCCGGCACCAGGCGGACGGGCGGGGCCTCGCGGAACAGGGTCAGCCCGAGGACGAGCACGAGAAGCAGCGTCAGCGACCCGAACACGGTCATGTGCAGCAGCAGGAATTCGCCGTAGCGAAAGACGACCCCGTGAATGCTTTCCGCCGCGCCGCTGAGGATGACATTCGGCACGGTTGCCGGCAGGATCGCGCTGGGCGGCAGGGCGGTGGCGAAGATCATCGTCAGCACCAGCCCGGCGCGGCCCCGGCTTTCCGCGCCATATCCCAGCTTGTCGCACAGCGCGCCGACGATCGGCGTCAGCAGGACGACCCGCCCCATCGCCGACGGCATGACGAAGGACAGCAGGAACGCCACCAGCCCGATGCCGATCACCAGCCCCGAATAGCCGCTTTCGCGGCGGGCGATCAGCCCCTCGGCGAAGCGGGCGCCCAGGCCCGTGCTGTTGATCGCATGGCCCAGCACGATTCCGCCGAAAATCAGCCAGGTGGCGCCGGAATGGAAGCCCGAGAACACCACCGGCGCGGGCTGACCGGCGACGACGAGCGCCAGAAAGAAGAATATGAAACTGGCCAGGTGGGCGGGAACCACCTCCGTCGCCCAGAGCGACGCGCTGATGATGACAAGGCCCAGCGCCTGGCGGGCCGCCTGCGGTATGCCTTCGAATACCGGCAGCACCAGCAGGGCGAGCCCCAGCGCGACGGCGCAAGCCGCAATGATTTCTGGTACTGGCCGCTTCGCGCCGTCGCCGCTCATTCGTCATATCCCGGCGGTCTTCCGCCGCCTGTTTACGGGCCCGTCGCGCGTTTGCAAGCAGGTCCCGACGGAAACGGAAGCACGCGTCACTGCCGTCCCCGCCGGCAAGACAGTCTCATACAATGAAACCCCGGCGAAAGGAAACCACCGCGAATGGCGTCCGGCCCTATCCCTGGCGGCGCTATAGCACCTTCACAGGTTTGGTTGGATCGCCAGAGGCGATTCCAAACGAACACGACCTGATCTAGCAGGCTGCGGAAAAACGCAATGTTACGGCCCCTATCCGCTTGAGAGCAGGC
>JBBDQU010000064.1 GCA_040905865.1 Alphaproteobacteria bacterium | reverse complement strand
CAAACCAGACACGATCTGATCTAGGGATACAGAGAAAGACATGGGAGAATGACAATGCGACCGGGAATTGACGTGGAATGCCGCGAAGTCGGCCTTCGCGATGGCCTGCAGATCCAGAAGGTGTTCTTTCCGACCGAGGACAAGATTCGCTGGCTGACGCTGGAAGCCACGGCCGGCATGCCGGAAATCGAGGTGTGCTCCTTCGTACCGCCGAAACTGCTGCCGCAGTTCGCGGACAACAGGGAAGTCGTCGCGGCGGCGCTGAAGATCGACGGGCTGTGCGTCGCGGCGCTGAGCCCGAACCTGCGGGGCGCGCAGGACGCCTTCGCGGCGGGCATTCACAAGCTGAACTACGTGACCTCCGTCAGCGAAAGCCACAACATGTCCAATGTGCGCCGCACGGTCGATGAATCGGTGGCGGATTTCGAGCGTATCGTGGCGCTGCGCGACGCGACGCCAGGTGCGCAGGATATCCGGCTCTGCGCCGGGCTGGCGACGGCGCTGGGCTGCACCATAGAAGGCAATGTGGCCGTGCCCGCCGTCCTGAAGCTGGCGGAACGCTTCGTCGAGGCCGGCGCGGACGAGTTGTCGGTCGCCGATACGGTCGGCTACGCCAACCCGCGGCAGGTCAAGGCCATGTTCGAGTCCGTGATCGGCGAATTCGGCAAGACGGTCCCGGTTTCCGCGCACTTCCACGACACCCGCGGGCTTGGCCTCGCCAATGTCTTCGCGGCGCTGGAGGCCGGCTGCCGCCGCTTCGACGCCTCGCTGGCGGGTCTTGGCGGTTGCCCCTTCGCCCCCAACGCGACCGGCAACATCGTGATGGAGGACCTCATCTTCCTGCTCGAGGGCGCCGGGCTGAAAACCGGGGTCGATATCGACAGGCTGGTCGAAATCCGCGAGATCATCGGGCGCAACCTGCCCGACGAAACCCTGTACGGCATGTATGCCCGCGCGGGCGCGCCGAAGGGCTTCGTGCCGGCCAGCGCCGCGGCCTGATAACCGATCCGGACGGCGGCGCCCGCCGTCCGATTTTCCCGTAAGACCAACGGGCCGGGACCTTCCCGCCGCCCGCAGCGAATGGAGACCGTCCCCATGTCGGACATGCTGCCCACCATCGACTTCGAGGAAGACGATTACCCCGAAATCCGCGAGGCCGTGGCGAAGATCTGCGAAGGCTTCCCCGGCGAATACTGGCGCGGACTGGAGGACCAGTCGGTCGAGGGCAGCTATCCCACCGCCTTCGTCCAGGCGCTGACCGAGTCCGGCTTTCTCGGCGCGCTGATCCCGGAGGAATTCGGCGGCGCGGGCCTGCCGATCCGCGCCGGCGCGGTAATCCTGGAGACGATCCACGCCTCGGGCTGCAGCGCCGGGGCCTGCCACGCCCAGATGTACACGATGGGCACAGTGCTGCGGCACGGCTCGCCGGCGCAGAAACAGGAATACCTGCCGAAGATCGCCAGCGGCGAATTGCGCCTGCAAGCCTTCGGCGTCACCGAACCGACCACCGGGTCCGACACCACCCAGCTCAAGACCCGCGCCGTCCGCGACGGCGACAGCTATGTCGTCAACGGTCAGAAGGTCTGGACCAGCCGCGCGCTGCATTCCGACCTGATGCTGCTGCTGGCCCGCACCACGCCCGCGAACGAGACCAGGCGGCGCAGCGACGGGCTGTCCACCTTCCTGGTCGACATGCGCGCGGCGCGCGGCAACGGCATGGATATCCGCCCGCTCGACGCGATGATCAACCACAACACCACCGAAATCTTCTTCGACAACCTGCGCATTCCCGCTTCCGCGCTGATCGGCGAGGAGGGCAAGGGCTTCCGCTATATCCTCGACGGCATGAACGCCGAGCGCATCCTGATCGCCGCCGAAGCCATCGGCGACGGCCGTTTCTTCACCCGCAAGGCGGTCGAATACGCCAAGGATCGCGTCGTCTTCGGCCACCCCATCGGCCGGAACCAGGGCGTGCAGTTCCCCATCGCCAAGGCTCATGCGGACCTCGAAGCCGCCGACCTGATGAACCGCAAGGCCGCCGCCCTGTTCATGGCGCAGCGTGACGCGGGCGCCGCCGCCAACATGGCCAAGCACCTCGCCGCCGAAGCCGCCTGGGCCTGCGCCGAGGCCTGCTTCACGACCTATGGCGGTTTCGCCTTTGCCCGCGAATACGATATCGAGCGCAAATGGCGCGAATGCCGGCTGTTCCGCACCGCGCCGGTTTCCACCAACATGATCCTCGGTTATATCGGCCAGCACGTGCTCGGCATGCCGCGCTCCTACTGAGTGCCGGGAAAACCGCCTGGGGACACCGCCCCGAAGACCCCGCTCGTCGCCGCCGTCGCCGGCACCTTCGCGGTGCAGACGCTGGCCGCCATGGCGATCCACGGCATCCCGGTCTTCGCGCCCGCCGCCGCGGCGGATTACGGGGTTCCGGAAACCCAGATCGGCATCTTCACCGCCGTCGCCTACGCGATAGCCATGGCCGTCGGGCTCGCGGCGGGCGGGTTCGTCGCGCGGTATGGCGCGATGCGGATCTGCCAGCTGGCCATGATATCCGCGGCGGCCGGCATCGCCGCCTTCGCCGTCGGCGAACCCTGGCTGGCGATCGTCAGCGCGCTGCTGATCGGCATCGGCTTCGGCCCGATGAACCCCGCCAGCGCGCATATCCTGGTGCGGGCGGCCACGCCGAAATCGCGCCCCTTCGTCTTCTCGCTGAAGCAGACCGGCGTGCCCGTGGGCGCGGGTTTCGCCGGGCTGGCGGTACCGGCGCTGATCGCGCTTTACGACTGGCGGATCGCGGCGCTGGCGCTGGCGGCGCTGCCGCTGCTGACGGCGCTGCTGGTGCAGCCGGTCCGGGGCGCCCTGGACGGCGACCGGCGGCCGGGCGCCGTCCTGTTCGGCGGCGGCGGGATGACCGCGGCGCTGCGCGCGCTGACCCGCGACCCGACCCTGCGGCGGCTGTCGCTGATCGCCTTCAGCTACGCCGGCGCGCAGTCCTGCTTCGCCGTCTTCCTGGTCGTCCACCTGACCGTCGATGTGGGCATGCCGCTGGCCCAGGCCGGCGCGATCTACGCGGTCAGCCAGGCCGGCGCCGTCGCCGGCCGCATCGTGTGGGGCGCGATCTCGGGCCGGTTCATCGCGACGCGCCGCATCTTCGCGATGCAGGGGCTGATTACCGGGCTGTGCCTTTGCGCCGTCGCCGCCTTCGCCGCCGACTGGCCGCTCTCGGTCGTTTTGCCCGTCTGCCTCGTGCTCGGCACCACGGCCTATGGCTGGAATGCGCTTTACCTGTCGGAAGTCGCCACGGCCGCGCCGGCCGGCGCGATCAGCGCGATCACCGGCGCGGCGCAGTTCATCATCTTCAGCACCGGCGTGATCTTTCCGCCGCTGTTCGGCGGGCTGGCGGCGCTGACCGGCAACTTCGCCATGTCCTTTCTGGTGATGGCCGGGCTGACGACGGCGGCGGGGCTCTACGGATTCCGCCTGCCCCGCGAAGCCTGATCCCGCCGCCGACTGTCGCGAAGAACCCCTCCGGCCGGACGGGCCGAAAAATACGCCCCGGATTAACATCGGTTAACATTGCTATACATTTGATACCTGATTCCCGCGACCTGTCCCGGGCCACGCCGCCCCCGAAAACACGGCGCGGATTGGCTTTTGTTGGCTTTTGTTGGCTTTTATTTGCATTCATCTGCATCCTCCCCTGTCCGGAAACGCCCATCCCCCGCCCGCCGGAAAAAACGCGGCGGGATTAACATGGGTTAACATTCATATACATTTTCAAACCGGCCCGAAGGCGAACCCGCACGCTTGCCGAATGAGCGCCGCTAAAATCGCGTCAATTCGGTAAACGGCCTGTCGGACCAAATTGTGTTTTCGCCGGGCCCGGAAAGCGAATTAGGACTATAGTCTCTTTTCGTGAAAAAATCAAGATTTTTTGGCCCGAAAGTTGCTCCAGCCCGCGACGCCCCGATGTCGTTGCCCCATTCGCTCCGAAAATCGGGACCGGACCGCGAAGGCGCCGCCTGACACCCGCAAGGCCTTCTCCGCCTCATCCCATTTGTCACCGGACCCTCCGACCCGATAGCATGGCCGCGCAACAGCTTGGGGAGGGATGCATGGGGGCGCTTGACGGGTACAAGGTGCTGGATATCAGCCGCGTGCTGGCGGGGCCGTATTGCGGGCAGATGCTGGCCGATAACGGCGCGGATGTCATCAAGGTCGAGGCGCCGGGCGGCGACATGAACCGCTGGTTCCCGCATGACGTGGGCAACGGACAGAGTTCGAACTGGCTCAGCGCCAACCGGGGCAAGAAGGATATCACCCTCAACCTGAAATCCGGCAAGGCCCGCGCGCTGCTGGACGGGCTGGTGGCGAAGGTCGACGTGGTGATCCAGAGCTTCCTGCCCGACACGGCGGAAAAGCTGGGCGTCGGCTACGACCGGCTGCACGCCATCAACCCGGATGCGATCTATTGTTCGATTTCCGGTTACGGGGCGAAGGGGCCGTTCCGCAACAAGCCCGGATTCGACACCACCGTGGCCGCCTATGCGGGCATCTTCTCGCTGACCGGCGAGGCGGACGGGCCGCCGCTGCGGCCCGGCGTCGCGGCCATCGACATGTCGACCGGGATGCTGGCCTATGGCGGCATCGTCAGCGCCCTGCTGGCGCGCGAGCGCGGCATGGCGCGGGGCCAGCGGGTCGATGTCTCGCTGCTGGAATCGAGCGTCGCGCTGCTGGGATTTCACGGCGTCGCCTGGACCGCGGGCGGCGTGGTGGTGAAGCGCGAGGGCGCCGGCTTCTCGACCCTGGCGCCCTATGGCGTGTACCGGGCGCGCGACGGCGAAATCCTGATCGGCGCGGCATCGGACCTGATGTGGGGGCGGCTGTGCGACGTGCTGGGCGCGCCGGAACTGAAAACCGACCCGCGCTACATGAAGAACACCGACCGCTGCGCCCACCAGCCGGAACTGCGCGTCGAGATCGAATCCCGCCTCGCCGCGAAGGGAATTGCGGAATGGCTGGCGGCGATCGAGAACGCGGGCATCGCCACCGCGCCGATCAATTCGGTCGATACGGTGCTGCAGGACGAACAGGTGCTGGCCAACGACATGGTCGTGCCCGCCATGCGGCCGGACGGCAGCAGTGTCGACCTGATCGGCCTGCCCTTCAAACTGTCCGGCACGCCCGGTGCGCCGGGCGCGGCGCCGCCGGAACCGGGGCAGCACAACGCGGAAGTCTTCGGGGACTATCTGGGGCTGTCGGCGGCGGAGGTGGCGGCGCTGGCGGAAGAAGGGGCGATCTGAGGGATTGGCGGGGGGCCCTCCTCACCCTGCCCTCTCCTCCTGAGGAGAGGGTTCCAGAATTGAATCGGCGAAGCCACCACAATGCTCCCTCGCCCCCTTGAGGGGGTGATGCGCGACGCCCGCCAGTCGCACGCCTACTCGGCCGCCAGCGGCATTGCTTTCGGCTGCGGCATGGGCACGTCGTTAATTTCCGCCAGCGGCCTGCCGAAATGCTTTTCCACCAGCGGGATCACCTTCGTCGTGAACTGTTCCATGGAGGCGATGGTCGCGCGGCTGGGCAGATCGCCGACCTGGAAGTAGATGTTCATGTGGCGCGGGCCGTAGAGTTCGATTTCCCGGCACAGGCGTTCGGCCACGTGTTCCGCGTTCCCGACCAGCAGGTTCTGTTCGATCCGCTCCGGTTCGGGCTCGCCCTCAAAGGGAACGTCGGCGACCATGTAGTCGTCGACCAGCACTTCCTTGCGCGTGCGCAGCGACACGGCGAGCCGCTGCTGGTAGCGCGCGCCGTCCACATAGCGGTCGATCACCGACCGGTCGTCGCTGACGCAGGCGAAGCGCAGCACGCCCAGCGGGATGGCCGCGGGGTCCCTGCCCTCCGCCGCATAGCATTCCTCCACCTGGTCGCGCAGGCGGCGGATGTTGTTGGGACTGCCGATCCCGCCGGAAATAAACGGAATATAGCCGTCGCGGGCGCAGCGGCGATGGCTGGCCGGGTCCTTCCCCGCGACCCAGATCGGCGGGCGCGGCGACTGCAACGGGCGGACGTTGATCGCCGTTTGCGGCTGCCGGTAGTATTTGCCGTCATAGCGGAAATGCGGTTCGCGCAGGCCGAGTTCGATCATGTCCAGCATCTCGTTGAACATGACCTTGTTCTTCGTCAGGTCCGCGCCGAGGCGTTCGAATTCATACTGCTGGTAGCCGCTGCCGACCCCCACATCGAGCCGCCCGCCGGACAGCGAATCGACCAGCGCGATTTCGGCGATGACCCGCGCCGGCATGTGCAGCGGCAGGATCAGCACGGCGCAGCCGACCCGGATGGATTTCGTGATCGCCGCGGCCTGGGTGCACAGGATCAGCGGCGACGGGCAGAGACTGTAATTCGAGAAATGATGTTCGGCGAACCAGGCGCGGCTGAACCCCATCTCGTCCGCCAGCCGCGTATGTTCCATTGCCTCGGCCAGAATCCGGTGCGGCGTGGTGTTGCGGTCGCGATGCTGCAGCAGGTTGAAAATGCCGAAATCCATATCCTGTATCCTCCCGGGGCTGGTCGGTCGGTATTGTGAACGGGAAATGCGCCATTTGGCAAATCGGCCGGAATTTGCTTTTTGCGCGTCAATCCGCTCAGAATGGCGAAAGCACCCGAAAGCCGGCCGCAACCGCTGAAAGAGAAACGCCATGGACGATGTCGACCTGAGTACCCTGAGCAACCGCCCCGCCGCCAGCGACGGGCAGATCGTCACGCAATGGCTGGGCGATTTCGAGGCAGCGCTCCGCACGGGCGACGCGGGCGCGGTTTCGGCGCTGTTCGAAGCGGACAGCCACTGGCGCGACCTGCTGGCCTTCACCTGGGATATCACCCCCGCCATCGGCGTGGACCGGATCGCATCCGGCCTCCTTGCGGCGCAACCGGCGGTAAAGGCGCGCGGTTTCGCCGTCGATCCGAACCGGACCGCGCCGCGCCGGGTGCGGCGGCTGGGCGTGAATGCCCTGGAGGCCATGTTCGTCTTCGAAACCGAGGTCGGGCGCGGCAACGGCGTGGTCCGGCTGGTCCCTGGCGATGCGGGAAAGATGCGGGCCTGGGTGCTGCTGACCACGCTGGAGGAGTTGAAGGGGCATGAGGAGCATGTCGGCAAGCGGCGACCGACCGGCGATGCCTATTCGCGCAATTTCGGCGGCGAGAACTGGCTGGACCAGCGGATCAGAAGCCGGGCCTATGCGGATCGCGACCCCGCCGTGCTGGTGGTCGGCGGCGGTCAGGCGGGACTCGCCATCGCGGCGCGGCTGAACCAGATGGACGTGGATACGCTGGTCGTCGACAAGTTCGAACGGATCGGCGACAACTGGCGCAAGCGCTACCATTCGCTGGCGCTGCACAACCAGATCATCGCCAACCACCTGCCCTATATGCCCTTCCCGCCAACCATGCCGAAATACATCCCGAAGGACATGCTGGCGAACTGGTTCGAATGCTATGCCGAGGCGCTGGAGGTCAATTTCTGGACCGGTACGGAATTCGTCGGCGGCAGCTATGACGAGGCGGCGCAATGCTGGAACGCGACCCTGCGTAAATCGGACGGGACGGAGCGGGTGATGCGCCCGCGCCATGTGGTCTTCGCCAACGGGGTCAGCGGTATCGCCCGGATTCCGGACCTGCCGGGACTGAAGGAATTCGCCGGGACGGTCGTGCATTCGCACAGCTTCACCGACGGCTCGGCCTGGAAAGGCAAAAAGGCGCTGGTGCTCGGCACCGGCAACAGCGGCCATGACGTGGCGCAGGACCTGTACAGCCACGGCGCGGCGACGACGATCATCCAGCGTGGCTCCGGCACCGTGGTCAGCATCGATCCCAGCGCCAAGCTGAATTACGCGCTGTACGAGGAAGGCCCGCCGCTGGACGATTGCGACCTGCTGGCGACGGCGGCGACCTATCCGCTGATCGTGAAGGGCTACCAGATGGCCGTTGAGCGGATGATGGAATACGACAAGGACCTGATCGCGGGACTGAAGGCGAAGGGATTCAAATTCGATTTCGGCGAGGACAATACCGGCCACCAGATGAAATACCGGCGGCGCGGCGGCGGGTATTACCTGAACGCCGGCTGTTCAGACCTGATCATCGAGGGCGAAATCGGGCTGCTGCAGTTCGACACCATCGAACGCTTCACCGCCGGGGGCGCGCTACTGAAGGACGGCAGCACCGTGCCCGCGGACCTGATCGTGCTGGCGACCGGCTATTATACCCAGCGCGAACTGGTGCGGCGGCTGCTCGGCGAAGGCGTCGCGGACAAGGTCGGCGAAATCTGGGGCATCGGCGAGGACGGCGAAATGGCCAATATGTGGAAACGCACCCCGCAGGACGGGCTGTGGTTCATCGCCGGCAGCCTGGCGCAGTGCCGGATTTATTCGAAATACCTGGCGCTGCAGATCAAGGCGCAGGAGGTCGGGTTGCTGGAACGCCGCGAGGCCCCGTGATCGTCACATAAGGCCGTCGGGAAAATGGGGCTGGAGCGACGGCCAGTGGCCGGTTTCGCGCCGCGCAGCGCGCCCGCCGCCGCCTGTCGCGTCCTGCGGGATCAGGTAGCCGCATCCTTTTCGGCCAGCAGCGCCGCATAGGTCACGCCCCAATCGCAAAACGGATTGCGGGACAGTTCCGCATTCAGAAACCGCGCGTCATCGGTGACTTCCGGGCCCGCCCAGGGCGGCATTTCAAACGCCTCGCCCTCCGACGACAATTCGATTTCGGCAACGACCAGCCCCGCATTGGCGCCGTCGAACACGTCGATTTCCCAGGTCTTTCCCGCATGGTCGACAATATGCCGGGTTTTGCGGATCGGCTGCCCGACGCAAAGCAGGTCGAGCATCCGTTGCCCCTGTTCCGCATCGATAGCGGTTTCGATTTCATGCCGTGAGATCCCTCCGGCCCGCACCTTCAGGGTCAGGGTATAGTCGTCTCCCGACCGGCGGACCCGCAGGTTCCGTTCCGGGGTGCTGAACAGATAGCCCTGTTCGATCCGGCGGCTTGACCGCTGCGTACCGAAATCCATGTCGCGAACGAGAAACTTCCGTTCGATTTCGATCATCGGCGCCGCCTCCGGCATCCGGCGGGCGGCTTCATCGCCATCATCCATGCTGTTCCTGTTCCTCGTTCGGCGTGAAGAGCCACAGCAGCGTCAGCGCGAGCAGCCCTTCCAGCGACATGACAAACAGCGCCGTCGGCGCGCCCCAGATATTCGCCATCCAGCCGACATTGAAGAAGCCGATAGGACCCGAACCGATACAAAGGGTCAGCACGCCTAGCACCCGGCTGCGGTATTCCGGCGACGCACCGAGATAGGTCAGCGTGCTCTGCATCGCCGAAAAACACGCCCCGGCCACGCCGGTCGCGGCCAGCGCGATCGACACGATGACGAAAGAATGCATAGGCCCGCCAGCAACATAGGTCAGAATGCTGATGTAGAAAATCATCGAAACATAGGTCACCGTACCCCAGAGATAGATCTGGAAATAATTCGCCGGCCGGGCCAGGGTCGCCACCAGCAGCGCCCCGACAAAGGCGCCGAAGCCCTCCAGGCTGGACAGCACACCGACCAGGAACGGGTCAAGCCCCAGATGGTCGCGGCCCAGCACCGGGATCATCGAGGTAAAGGGGAATCCCCAGATATTGAAGGCGATGGTGATCGCCAGGATTCGCCGCAGCTGCGCCTCGCCCGCCACGTAGCGGGCCCCCGCGATCAGGTCGCTGATCAGGGTAAAGGCGCCGGTCGGCAATGTCCGTTCGGGGACCCGCGCGACTACGACCAGCGTGAAACAGACCGCATAAACGATCGCGCTGAACAGGAACACGCCGAACACGCCCACGAATTGCAGGGTCACGCCGCCCAGTAGCGGCCCGAGCATGCGCGTCGCGTTGCTGGTTGCGGCATCCAGGCCCATCGCCGTCGACAGCGCCCCGCCCGACAGGTCGCCCAGCAGGCGCCGCCGCACGGGCATGTCCGTCGCCCAGAATATCCCGCTCAGAAAGGACGAAATGGCGATATGGACGAAGGCCAGTTCCCCGGCCCAGGCCAGCGCGGCCATTCCGGCAGACACCACGGAAATGGCCGCGATGGACCCCGCCAGCAGCATCTTGCGGTTCAGCCGGTCCGCGATGGCGCCGACGACCGGCCCGCACAGCGCCAGCGGCAGCATCCACAGCAGCGGAATGATCGACACCAGCAGCGGCGAATTCGTCGTCTCGAAGGTATAGACGCCCAGCGCCAGCAGCTGGAACCATCGGACAACGCCGGTAAATCCGCCGACGAACCAGAACGACAGGTAATTCGGATCGCGCAGCAGGTCCCGGATGCCGGCTTCTTCCGTCCGGGATTCCGAGGTGGCGGTCAAATCCCCGTACCGCCGGCCCGTGCGCCAACCGGCGGCGGCGGAGCGCATTGCGTTGATGGTTCAGAAATTAGCTGATAGCGTGCCATGGGTTTACGAAAATTGACTGAATTTTAATCGTACTGCCCCGATAGAGGCAGATAGCACACAATTTTTCGCATGGCGGCAGGCCGCCATTCCAGATAATTCGTGCCACGCCGTCGCGACTGTAGAGACGCCATTTTGAACCTGAAGCGAAAACTGAAAGCCATCATCGGCGTTCTGCTACTGGGCGCCATGCTGGCCCTTTGTTACGAGGTCTTCTTCTGGTTCACCCATGTCCATGAAAGCAATGCCCGTATCCAGACCGATATCACCAATATTTCCGCGCAGGTCAACGGCAAGATCGAGAGTATCCAGGTCTCCGAAGGCGCGGCGGTCCAGAAAGATCAGTTGCTGATCGTCCTCTATCACGAAGACATCAGGCTGAACATCCGGTCGCTGCAGACCGACCTCGCGCTGGAGCGGGCCAGGCGCGCCCGGCTGGAAACGGAGAAAGAAGCGTTCGAGATCGAGCTCGCCGCCAAGCTGGCGACCCAGCGGGTGAAAATCCGCGCGATGGAACAGGAGTCGCTGGCCATCGACGGGCGGCTCAAGCTGGCCGACAAGAACGTGACCCGGGCGAAACTGCTGGTGGACCGTAAATTCACACCGGAAACCCAGCTGACCGCCGAACAGGACAAGGCGCTGGAACTGGAAGGCGAGGCGACCCTGCTGCGCGGCCGGATTTCGGTCGCCCGCCAGGAACTCGAGCAGCTTGAAGCCACGCGCAGCAAGATCGCGGTAATCGAGAACGAGATCAGGATTTCCGATATCGAACAGTCCCGTATCGAGGATTCGATCAGGTTGCAGGAGCTCTGGCTCAGCTACCGGCACATCACCAGCCCCATCGACGGCGTGGTCGGCCGCATTCACCGCTTCCGTGGCGAGTATATCGAGGACGGGGTGAATATCCTGATGCTGCACGACCCGCAGCTATTCTGGGTCGAGGCCTATGTGGAGGAAAGCCAGTTGCGCCACCTGCGGCCGGGTCAGGAGGTGCTGATCGACCTGGACGCCTACCCGTTTGAGGATTTCTACGGCACCGTGCGGCAGATCGGCCGGATTACCACGACGGAGATGGGCATCGGCGCCAGGGTGAACGGCGCCAGCCGCTTCGGCGGCGCCAGCGAACGGGTGCCGGTGCGGATATCGCTCGACAACCCGCCGCCGAACCTGACCCCCGGCATGCGCGCCGGCATCAATGTGCGGATCTACGACTGGATCAGGCTGTGGTAGCCGCGAAATCGCCCCACCCAAGGGCGGTCAGCCGGTCGATACTGTCCAGAATATCCTTGTCCGGATTATCCGAAATGATCTCCAGCACCGGCTTTTTGCGGAACCCGAGCGACCGCATCGCCGTCGCGGCTGTTACGAACGGCACGGTGCCGCGGCCGACCGGGTCGTGCCGGTAGAGCGCCGTGCCCGTGTCGGACACGTGCACCAGCACCAGCCGGCTTTCCACCGCCCGCAGCCCCGCCGCCAGATCCTCGCCGATAAAGGCGCCATTGGCGACGTCGTAGACCACGCCGATCTCGTCATGGCCGTATTGGTCCAGCGCCGCCATCATTTCAGCCGCGCCCGGCAGGAAGGCGAAGGGCATGTTCTCGACCAGTACCTTCGTGCCGCCGCGCGCCGCCAGCGGCGCCAGTTCGTCCAGCCCTTCAAAGAACCAGCCCATCAGCTTGTCGCGCGGCGCGGGCAGCAGCGGGTTGCTCTTGCCCGGCCCGACCACCACCCCCGGCACGCCGAGGTCGCCGGCCAGTTCGAAGATGGACTTCAGGATACCGAGGCTGTATGCGCGCATCTCGCGCGTTGCCCCGGCGATGTTGATATCCACATTGGGCATGTTCAGCGAAACGATCCGCAGCCCCTTCGCCGCCATCAGCGACAGCAGCGAACTGCGCGCCGCCGCATCCATGTCGTTGGGCCAGCAATGGCCCGGATACATCATGACCTCGAATTCGGTGCAGCCGCGATCCGCCCAGAGGTTCATGCAGTCCTCGATGCCGTAGTCGAGCGTGTAGCTGTAGGTGTTCACGGCATAGGGCAGCTGGTTCACGGCGGCGCCTCCTTCTTCGGTTCCGGTCCGGCTCAACCGGCCCTGTAGTTGACGTTCTGCGGGAACATGTGGCGGCTGGATTCTTCGTCCATCTCCGTCTTGAAGGTATAACGGTCCTTCAGCGCCAGCGCCCTGGCCGCGGCCGGGCGGCCGCTGATGTCGTCGACCAGCCGCTTCAGGTGCGGCAGGCCGCCCCAGGACTCCTCATCCAGCACCACCGGCAACAAGCGCGCCCAGCCCCAGGCCGCCATGTCGACGATGGTATAGGTATCGCCCAGCAGGAATTGCCGGCTCGCAAGCCGGTCGTTCAGGATGCCGAAATGGCGTTGCGCCTCGAACCGGTAGCGGTTGACCGCATAGGGCAGCTTTTCCGGCGCGTAACGCTGGAAATGCACCGACTGGCCGGAGTACGGCCCGACCCCGGTGGCGATGAACATCAGCCAGGACAGTAGCTGGCCCCGGTTTTCCGGCGTTTCGGCGGGCATGAACCGGCCGGTCTTTTCGCCCAGATAGAGCAGGATGGCGTTGCTGTCGAAGATCGTGACATCGCCATCGGTCAGGCTCGGCGCCTTCGCATTCGGGTTGATCGCCAGGTATTCGGGCGTGAACTGCTCGCCCTTGCGGGTATCGACCGGCGCCGGCTCATACTCCAGCCCGGCCTCTTCGAGGAACAGGGCCACCTTGGTCGGGTTCGGCCCCAGATTATAGTAGAATTTCAGCATGCGCTGCCTCCCGTTGGAACATTGGTCCGTTGGCTGACAGCTTAGGCGCGCCGACCCGTCGGACGCCAGCGGATTTCGGCGTGTGTTGCGTCCCGGCATGCGACGGTTCTAAGATTGCCGCACCGCATTCACAGGGAGATTGCCCAAATGTCCATTTCCATCCGCAGGCTGACGCCGCATATCGGCGGCGAGGTCACCGGAGTCGATATCCGCAAACCGCTATCCGCCGAAGACGCCGCCGCGATCCATGCCGGCATGGATGAATACGCCGTGCTGGTGTTCCGCGAACAGCCGATGACCGGCGAGCAGCAGCTTGCCTTTACCGAGGCGCTGGGGCCGATTGAACTGTCCGGCGGCACCAACCTGAGGAAGCCGGAGGAATACCGCCTGCCGACGACGTTCGCCGATGTCTCCAACCTGGACATCGACGAGAAGCCGATGGCGCGGGAAGACCGGCGGCGGCTGTTCGCCATCGGCAACCAGCTGTGGCATTCCGATTCCTCCTTCAAGGTGACGCCGGCGAAGTATTCGCTGCTGCACGCGATCAGCCTGCCCTCGAAGGGCGGCAACACCGAATTCGCCAGCATGGCCGCCGCCTGGGACGCCATGGATGACGATTTGAAGGCGCAGTGCGAGGGGCTGGTCTGCGAACATTCGCAGATGTTCTCGCGCCAGCAGATCGGCTTTTTCGACTTCACCGACGAGGAAAAACAGCGCTTCAAGCCGGTGCGGCAATCGCTGGTGCGCACCAATCCGGCGACCGGCCGCAAGTCGATCTATCTTGCCTCCCATGCCGGCGGCATCGTCGGCTGGCCGGTGCCGGAATCGCGGATTTTCCTGCGCAACCTGATCGAGCACGCGACCCAGCGCGAATTCGTCTACGCCCATGAATGGAAGATCGGCGACCTGGTCATGTGGGACAACCGCCAGACCATGCACCGCGTCCGTTCCTTCCCGGTCGATGAACCGCGCGACATGCGCCGCACCACCCTGGCCGGCGAAGGCCCGACAGCGGAACAGATCGCAGCGTAATCGCAAGGGCGCAGACGGCCCGCGCAATAATGCCCCCTCATCCCAGCCTTCTCCCCTCCGGGGGAGAAGGGGTAAAGCGCTTTCCCGACTACGCGGCGGCTGCCGCCCGTTCCAGGAATCCGTAATTTTCCAGCAGCGCGCGCCAGTGCGGCCGGTTTTCCGGCTGCATCGGGGCGATCGGCAGGCGGAAGGATTCTCGGATCAGCCCCTTCCACCTCTTTATCGCCGAGGACGACACGCGTGCGATCTTCGACCTGCTGTTCCGGAGCTTCCTAGCGAAGGGGGAAAAATAAAAAATATCAGCTGCCGATGAAACCCCTTGCGGCGGGAAAGCGTTCTGTTCCTTGGAAGTGCGGAATCCGGGGTTTCCTGCTCGTGTTGTTTGCGAAACCGACCCTGATGCCATAGATTGTCGCAGGCGCCAGACCAGCCGGAAAAGGTGTTGAATCATTGGACCATTCAGAAGCCAACGATATCGATCTACCCAGTAAAACGAGTCTCGAGCTCGACAGGGACGTTTTTATGCGAAACCTTATTCGCAGTCTCGCGGGCACCCTGGAACGGGTTATCGGTATAGACGAAGCGGAAGGATATATCAGTGTTGTCGGCGCGCAGATCGGCGAAGAGATCGATAAACAGTACAAGACGGCGCTGTCGATAGACAAACTGAACACACGGCAGGTCAGCGATGCACTGGTTGACCTGAAACGGCGTATCGACGGCGATTTCTACATCATCGAAGAAAGGGAAGACCGGATAGTCCTGGGCAACCGGAAATGCCCGTTTGGCGAGGCCGTATCAGACCGACCGTCGCTTTGCATGATGACCTCGAACGTTTTCGGATTTATCGCCGCCGAAAACCTGGGGTATGCGCGCGTGGATGTCCAAAAAGCCATCGCCAGGGGAGATCCGGGTTGCCGGATCGTGATTTATTTGAAGCCGACAGAAGACACGGGCGATGGAGAGCGGGAATATTTTGGCAGCGACAGCTAACGACCTTGTTGCCGAACTGCTTGAAGGGTTTCGGGTGGCAGCTTTCCTGCTCGACGATCAGGGAATCATCCATTACGCAAACCGGCAGGCGCGGAAAATCCTGCCCCGCGATCCCCTTCAAAAGAGGCTGGCGGACCTTTGTATCCATGAAGGCGACAGCCTGTCCGCCACGATAAGTCTATGGGGCGGCAGCGGTAGCGCGCGCCCGGACATACTGATGTTCCCCGGTCCCGAAGGCGCTGTACGCAAACACCGGTGGATTGGCAGCCGGACAGCGATGACCCTACCCGGCAGCGGCAGGTTGATTCTTGTGCAAAGCCACGAAACCTCCGGCGAACCGTTGGCTATACTGAAATCCTCACTGCGATCGCTGCAGAAAGAGGTCCGGGAACGGCGCCACGCCCAGTCCCTGACCCAAGAGGCGCTCGCCGAACGGGAGCTCATGCTGCGGGAATTGCAGCACCGGGTTAAAAACAACATCCAGATTATCACGTCGCTCGTCCGAAGTTCAATGCGGGGAACGACATCGCCGGATGCGCTGGAAGTGCTCGATAAGATATACGGCCGCCTTGTAGCCACCACATCCGTCCAACAGCTTCTCTACCAGGAAGCCGGGTTCCTGAATATCGACGCCAGGGAGATGCTCGAAACTCTGGTGTCCAGCCTCGCCGGATTTGTCGGGCCGGAGCATGTCGTAACAAGACGGGCCGACGCAACGCCTCTGCCGAACAATACCGCGTTGCCGCTGGGCCTGATCGTTAATGAACTTTTTACCAATGCGATCAAATATGGTCGGAACGCTTCCGGGATCGCCGAAGTGGATATATCGTTAACGCGAACGGAAATGGGTTTTTGTCTGGAGGTCAAGGACAAGGGGCCGGGCATCGCTCCGGATACGGACACGAACGGCAAGGAAAAGAAAGCCTCCGGCCTGGGCCTGGTGCGGGGACTGGTCCGGCAACTGGGCGGATCGTTGGACATCCGGTCAGACTTCGGCACCCATGCGACCATAAAGTTCGAGACACAGGACTGATGCGCCATACTCATCTTTTCAATCCAGAACGCCCGCGGCGCCCCGGCGCCCCACAGCCCGGCACGCATGATGACAATCGAACCGACCTTTCGAAATTGACGGCAGTCATCGTCGAGGATGATTTTTTATCGCTCGTCGAAACGGAATATTCGGCGGAAGCAGCCGGGCTCAGCATCCTCGCCACCGCTTCAAACCCGGGCGATGCGGTGGCGGCCATCGATCTGCACCGGCCTGACATTGTGCTGATGGATATCAACCTCGGCAAAGGCCGGGACGGTATCGATGTCGCTATCGAGGTAAACCGCCGGTTTGGCACGCGTTGCCTGTTTACAACCGCCTATTCCGACGCGGTGCTAAAGAGGCGGGCTCAGGCCAGCAATCCGCTCGGCTGGGTCAACAAGCCGTTCACCAGCCAGATACTGCTGGCGGCGATTATCGCCGCCCGGGACCAGTTGAAGCCCAATAACTGACGCCGGTCCATCAACCGCTTCGCGTCCACCGCCCTGCAAGGGAGACGATTTCACGTCCCCACCTTCACCGTGCTGACCAGCCCGCGCAGGGTGGCGATGACGCTGAGCGGGGTGAGCATGCCGGTGGCGGGGTTGTCGGGCGACGGAATGCCCTCGATGGTCATGGTGAAGCGGGTCGCGTCCGAATCCACCGTGATCGTGTGGGTATTCCGCTCGACGCCGGGGTCGGCCCAGATTTCGATGCTGGTCCGGTCCGGCCCGATCCCCGCCAGACTGAGCGCCACCGCCACGTTCACATTGGCGGGAAAGCCCCGCACGGCTTCGCGGGCGCTGCCCTCGAACACCTTCAGCGCGCCGGTCAGGTTATCGACGCGGATCTGGTTCCGCACCAGGTGCGGCGCGCCGGCAAGGCCCTTCGGGGGCTTGCGGGTCACCATGCTCACCGAATGGATCGTGCCCTCCCCGGCGGCGCGCACCGCATCGAGGCCGAGCAGCGCGCCCGTCGGCACCATGATCCGCGCGCCGGTCTGCGCCGCGCGGTCCGCCAGCGCCGGATGGTCCAGCAGGGCGCCGCAGCTGAGCGGAATGAATATCCGTCCCGCCTCGACCGCCGGACCGGCAATATCGGCGAACATGGCGGCGGGCGCGCATTCGACGACAATATCCGCCAGCGCGGCCAGTTCGCCCAGACCGACGACCGGCACCGGATTTTCCATGCCGGCCATCCGTCCGGCGGCGGCTTCCCGGTCCCGCGCCGAAACCGCAACCAGGCGCAGCCCCGGAATCCCCGCATCGAGCCTTCGCGCAACGGCTTCGCCGATCACGCCGAACCCGCCAATCGCCACTGTCATTTCCGTTGCGGTCATCCTCGCTCCTCCCCCTGTTCCTCAAGCCAAAGCATCGCACGAAACGCCACAATTTGGCCAAAAACACAAGGCATTGATCTGGCCGCAATCCGACCGATATTAAGGTTGCGCAATCAAAGGGAAGCCAAGCCGTGAAAAACAACCGATTCGCCGCTGTGATGCTCGCCGCTGTTCTGCTGGCCGGTTCGCCCGCCCTCGCCGCCGACGAATCGCCGAAAAAGGATCCGCAGGCGCTGGTGAGCGAAGGCATGCAGAACCTGATGCAGGCGATGGAGATGCTGCTGTTGTCAATCCCGCAATTCGAGGCCCCGTTCATGAACGAGAACGGCGATATCATCATCCGCCGCAAGAACCCCGACGGCGCCCCCCGGAACCGCGAGGAAGCCGCGCCGAACGGTAACGACAACGACAACCGCAAGGCCATCTGACGCCCGCGGTCGCCCGCCATGAAGACCCGCACCGAAACCGATTCCATGGGCGCCATCGCGGTTCCCGCCGACCGGTACTGGGGCGCGCAGACGCAACGCAGCCTGGCGTTTTTCAAAATCGGCCGGGAACGCATGCCGGAGGCGATGATCCGCGCGCTCGGCATCGTCAAAAAGGCCGCCGCGACCGTCAACGCGGCCAATGGCGACCTTGACCCCGCGCTAGCCGACGCGATCGTCCGCGCCGCCGGAGAGGTCATCGACGGCGGCCTGGCGGACCATTTCCCGCTGGTCGTGTGGCAGACCGGGTCGGGCACGCAGAGCAACATGAACGTCAACGAGGTCATCGCCAACCGGGCCATCGAACTGCTGGGCGGCGAGATGGGGTCCAAATCGCCGGTCCACCCCAACGACCACGTCAATCGGGGCCAGTCCTCCAACGACACCTTCCCGACCGCGATGCATATCGCCGCCGTGACCGAAATCCACGAAAAGCTGCTGCCGGCGCTGCGCCACCTGCAGGCATTGCTGGACGCGAAAGCCGCCGGTTTCGACGATATCGTGAAAATCGGCCGCACCCATCTGCAGGACGCCACCCCCCTCACCCTGGGCCAGGAATTTTCGGGCTATGCGGCGCAGGCCGCCAACGGGATCGCCCGGATCGAGGCGGCGCTGCCGCGGCTCTGCGCGCTGGCGCAGGGCGGCACCGCCGTCGGCACCGGGATCAGCACGCGCCCCGGGTTCGATACGGCCATCGCGGCGGAGATTGCATCGCTGACCGGCCTGCCCTTCGTCACCGCCGCCAACAAGTTCGAGGCGCTGGCCGCCCATGACGCCATCGTGGAAATGTCCGGCGCGCTGAACGTGCTGGCGGCCGGGCTGAACAAGATCGCCAACGACATCCGCCTGCTGGGCTCCGGCCCGCGCGCCGGGCTGGGCGAATTGCGGCTGCCGGAGAACGAACCCGGCTCGTCGATCATGCCGGGCAAGGTCAACCCGACCCAGGCCGAGGCGCTGA
>JBBDQU010000063.1 GCA_040905865.1 Alphaproteobacteria bacterium | reverse complement strand
ATAAGAATCCTGTTCGTCCCTCAGCGCATTAACAATTTATGATTCAGCCCTGCCGCCGGCGCGGGTTCCGGTTGACCGGCGGCCGGGCAACAGTAATATGCGCGCTGCGCCATGGCGCGCCCCTGTGGCGGAACCGGTAGACGCGGCAGACTCAAAAAGTGTTCCGTGAAAAGAGCAAATTTTCTAAAGACTTACGTTGACAACGATTCTATCGAAATTTACAGATTTAGTCGCTGAACGCGGGTGTGGCGGAACTGGTAGACGCGCTAGACTCAAAATCTAGTTCTGGTAACAGAGTGCCGGTTCGATTCCGGCCACCCGCACCAGTCATCCCTGAGACACCAGAGAGACACAACCCCATAACTAGTTGATATATAAAGAAACACACAGACTCAAAATCTGTTTTTCTTACGGAAGTGGGCGTTCGAGCCTGCCCGGGGGCGCGTCCTGCACCATGATCGGAATGCCCGCGCCGCATCGCCGATACGGGCGAACTGTTCATAAATTCCGGTCTCGCTGCCCTTGAGGGTCGCGCCGTGCCTCTCGTCTTGCGTCTTGTGCGTTAGCCAATGCCGACGCCCGCACACAGAATTCCTTGCGGGGCGTATTCAGACATCGAAGAACACGGTTTCGTTGTCACCCTGCATGTATATGTCGAACCGGTAAACGATGCCGCCATCGCGCTCCAGCCGTTCCGCGACCAGCGTGCCGCGCCGGGCTTCGGGCACGGACGCCATGACCGGGTCCGCCGCGTTTGCCGCCGCCTCTTCCGGAAAATAAAGGCGCGTATAGGCATGGCATGGCAGACCGCGCATAAAGACGATGACGCTGATATGCGGCGCCTGTTCGCCATCCACCGAACCGGGCTTCACCGTGCGGAAGACAAACCGTTTTTCCGGATCCGTGCCCGTGCCACAGCGCGCGAATCCGCCGAAGGTCCGGTTGGACGCGCGCCGGTCGGCCGGGTGGTTGTAGCGGCCCGCGCCGTCGGCCTGCCAGATTTCAACCAGCGCATCGGGCACGGCCTCCCCCGCCCCGTCGAAGACGCGGCCTTCGACCGTAATGACGGCATCGCCCTCGACACCCGCGACCGTAGCGCCGGCAATGCTGGCGAACGGATAGCCGTACTGTTCGGGCGTCAGCCCATAGGCGAAAAACGGCCCGACCGTCTGCGATGGCGTCTGTTTGAACGCCATGCGATCAGCCCTCCATCGGGGTTTGCGACCGGCCGTTCAGCACGATGTCGAACCGGTAGCCGAGGGCGAAATCCGGTTCGGTAATGGCAAGGTCGAACGCTGCGACGAGCCGGTCGCGCGCCCCTTCCGGCACGCCCAGAAAGATCGGGTCCAGCGCCAGAAGCGGGTCGCCGGGAAAATACATCTGCGTGACCAGACGGGTGGCGATGCTCGGCCCGAAGAGCGAAAAATGCAGATGGTTCGGCCGCCAGCCGTTGGCGTGATTGCCCCAGGGATAGGCGCCGGGCTTGATCGTGTAGAAACGGTAATGGCCGTCGGCGTCGGTGACGCAGCGCCCGCCGCCGAAGAAATTCGGGTCGAGCGGCGCATCATGCCGGTCGATGTCGTGATTGTACCGCCCGGCGGCGTTCGCCTGCCAGAGCTCCAGCAGCGTCCCCGGCACCGGCCGCCCCCCTTCGTCCACGACCCGGCCGGCAACCACGATCCGTTCCCCGATGGGTTCGCCGCCCCGGCGCCCGTTCTTCGTCAGGTCCGCATCGTTTTCGGCCAGACTATCATGCCCGTAGACCGGCCCCGTACGTTCCGACAGCGTATGCTTCAGCGGCACCAGCGGTTTGGTCGGGCCGCGCAGGACCGTGGATTTATATCCTTCATGGATATAGGGCGGCTGCGAATTCCAGTCCCGGTCTGCCATCATGTTTCTCCCTCACCTGAGAATGGCATCTTACCCGCACCCGCGGCGGCTGCACATCAATCCGTGTCAGTCCGCCAGAAGTCCCCGCAAGGACCGCAGCCCTTCCTCCGCGATCCGCTGCGGCGTCTCGGTTACCGCGCCGTCGTCGAAAATTTCCAGCGACATGACCCCGTCATAGCCCGTCGCCTCCACCGCCCGCACGAAGGGGACAAGGTCATAGGCCCCGCGTCCGGGCAGGCAGCGGTGGTGGCGGCTCCAGGTCATCAGGTCCCGGTCCAGGCGCGGGGTCATGTCCGTAATCTGGATATCGAAGATTTTCTCGCCCGGTATTTCGCGAATTGCATCAACCGGCAGATCGAGCCCCAATACGTGAAACGTATCCAGCACGATCCCGACATTCGGATGATCGACCCGGCGGATGATGTCCCACCCATCCCGGTAATCGCTGATATAGCGGCCCCAGGCCAGCGGTTCGACGCCGATCCGCACCCCGCGCGCGGCGGCCCGTTCGCCCAGTTCGCGGAAATCGTCAACCGCCCGCGCGGTTCCCGGCTGCGCGTCCGGCGAGACATTGGTGCAGACCAGCAACAGGCCGGTACCCAGCGCCTGCATGATATCGAAGGCCCGTTCCGCCCGGTCGAAGGCCTTCGTTCGCAGCGGTTCCGGCAGCCCCTCGAATTCACGGAAGGGCATGAAGGTCGTTACCGCAAGGCCCGCATCGGCGGCCATCCGGCCGACGGTCGCGGGATCGTGCCCCGCCGGTTCGAGCTCGGTTGCGAATATTTCGACGCCGGAAAATCCCGCATCGCCGATTGCCGTCAGCTTTTTGTCCAGACTGCCGTGGATCGTCACGGTCGCCATCGTCAGTTGCATGTTTCCCCAACCCCGTCCGTGCCGTGTTTTCGTCCGGCAATCGCCCGTGACGCGCCGTAATCCACAGTATAGCGAATATCAAGGACCCTGTTCCATGTCCCGCAACGGTGCGCTGTTGTTGCGGCTCCATATAAACCCGAGGCGCTGCAAGTCCTGTCTTGCCGCCGGGCTGGACGATCCCGTAAACAGACATACCCGTACATCCATGAGGTCCGACATGACTGCCGATCCCGCCCGCATCACCGCCCGTATCCTGATCGAAACGGAATCCGTCCTGTTCCGTCCGGAAGATCCGTTCGTCCTGACCAGCGGGCGGACCAGCCCGGTCTATATCGACTGCCGTCGGCTGATCGGCTTTCCCCGCGCCCGCGCGAAACTGATGGATATGGGCGCGGCGCTGATCGAGGAAGCCATCGGTTTCGAATCCATCGATGTGGTCGCCGGCGGGGAAACCGCCGGCATCCCCTTCGCCGCCTGGATCGCCGACCGGCTGATGCTGCCGATGGCCTATGTGCGCAAACAGCCCAAGGGGTTCGGCCGCAACGCCCGGATCGAGGGGCTGGTGAAGGTTGGCGACCGGGCGCTTCTGGTGGAGGATCTGGCGACCGATGGCGGCAGCAAGATCAGCTTCGTGGAGGGTCTGCGCGAGGCGGGGGCGACCTGCGCCCATACCTTCGTCATCTTCCATTACGGCATCTTCCCGCAGGGCGTCACCAACCTCGAATCCCACGGCGTGAAACTGCACGCGCTGGCCACCTGGTGGGACGTGCTGTCCTGCGCCGAGGAGGAAAGCTATTTCAATCCGTCGGCGCTTGGCGCCGTGCGGGCTTACCTCAACGACCCGAAGGCGTGGTCCGACGCAAACCCCGCATCGGCGGCCTGATTTGACGCCGCACGGCACGGGCTGCTTCTGAATTTCCGGCAATGGCGGTACAATGCCCCATCAGTCACGAGAGCCAGGAACGACATGCCGCACACCGTCCTTGTAGCGCGAAACGGTCCGGTCACGACCGTGACCATCAACCGGCCAGCCGTCCGCAATGCGGTCGATAACCCGACCGCCGAAGCGCTGGCCGAGGCCCTGCGGCAATTCGACGGCGACGGCGACGCCCGCGTCGCCGTGATATGCGGCGCCGGCGGCACGTTCTGCGCCGGGGCCGACCTGAAAGCGATCGCCTCCGGCGCCCGGCGCGAACGCTACAAGGTTGATGGCGAAGGCCCGATGGGGCCAACGCGGCTGGCGCTGTCGAAGCCGCTGATCGCCGCCGTGTCGGGCTATGCGGTCGCCGGCGGCATGGAGATCGCCCTGCTGGCCGACCTGCGGGTGATGGAGGAAGACGCCGTGTTCGGCGTGTTCTGCCGGCGCTGGGGCGTGCCGCTGATCGATGGCGGTACCGTGCGCCTGCCGCGGATTGTCGGCGAGGGGCGGGCGCTGGACCTGATCCTCACCGGCCGACCGGTCGGCGCCGCCGAAGCGCTGTCGATGGGGCTCGCCAATCGCGTGGTTCCCAGCGGTACATCGCGAAAGGCCGCCGAAACGCTGGCGCATGAAATCGCCGCCTTCCCGCAGCTTTGCATGAACACCGACCGGGCCTCGGTATACCGGCAGTGGGGCATGACCGTGGAAGACGCGATGCGCGCCGAATTCGCCGCCGGCATGAAGGCCGTCGAGACGGAAGGCGTGCAGGGCGCGGCGCAGTTTGCGGCAGGCGCCGGGCGTCACGGATCGTTCGGCGGAGGAACCTGACCGATGATGCCCGGACCCTTCCCGCATGAAATAACCCGTATGGTGCGGCGCTGGGCAGGCCTGATTGTGATCGCGACGGGCCTCGCGAGCGCCCTGCCCGCCGCCGCGGCGAAGGATACCCTCGTCATCGGCATCAGCCAGTTCCCGCAGAACTTCAACCCGAACATCGAATCCATGCTGGCCAAGTCCTACGTGCTGGCCATGACGCGGCGGCCGATTACGGTCTACGATCCGGACTGGAATCTGATCTGCCTGCTGTGCACCGAACTGCCGAGTTATGAAAACGGTCGCGCCAGGAACGAAAAGACGGCCGACGGCAAGGATGGCATTGCCGTCACCTACACCATCCTGCCCGACGCCGTCTGGGGCGACGGCACGCCGATCACGGTGAAGGATGTGCTGTTCACCTGGAAAGCCGGGCGACATCCGAAAAGCGGGTTCGGCAATTCCGAACTGTTCGAGCGGATCACGTCCATCGACGTGGTCGACGATAAAACCTTCACCCTGCACGTCAACAAGCGGACCTGCGATTTCGCCGGCATCTCCGGGCTGGAACTGCTGCCCGCCCATATCGAGGAAGCGAATTTCGCCGACCCGACCGAATACCGCAAGCGCAGCGCCTATGAAACGGATACGACCAATCCGGGGCTGTGGTACGGACCGTACCGCATCGCGGAAGTCGCCAGCGGGGCGCATATCGTGCTGGAACGGAACCCCGAATGGTGGGGCCGGAAACCGGCCTTCGACCGTATCGTCATCAAGGCCATCGAAAACACCGCGGCGCTGACCGCCAATCTGTTGTCCGGCGATATCGACTATATCGCGGGCGAACTGGGGCTGACGGTCGACCAGGCGCTGGCCTTCGAAAAGCGCGCCGGGAACCGGTTCGACTTCGTCTACAAGTCCGGGCTGGTATACGAACATATCGACGTCAATCTCGACAACCCGGTCCTCGCCGATATCCGGATGCGCCAGGCGCTGCTGCACGCCATCGACCGGGACGCGATCAACCGGCAGCTCTTCGCGGGCCATCAGCCGGTGGCCCATGGCCAGACCAATCCGCTGGATACGGTCTATGACCCGGACGTCCCGAAATACCCCTATGACCCGAAGCGGGCGAAGGCGCTGCTCGATGCCGCCGGCTGGTCCGTCATGCGCGGCGGATTTCGCCACAACGCGAAGGGCGAGCGGCTGCAACTGGAACTGATGACCACGGCGGGCAACAAGTCCCGCGAACTGGTGCAGCAGGTGATCCAGAGCCAGCTGAAACAGGTCGGCATCGACCTGCGCCTGCGCAACGAACCGGCGCGGGTGTTTTTCGGCGATACCGTCAGCCAGCGGAAATTCCCGGACATGGTCATGTACGCCTGGGTATCGGCGCCGCGGAACATTCCCCGCACGACACTCTATTCGACCCAGGTGCCGACGAAGGAAAACAACTGGTCGGGCCAGAATTACACCGGATTCCGAAATGCCGACATGGACCGGGTACTGGACGAGGTCGAGGTGGTCTGCGAGGACGCGCCCAACCGCAAACTGTGGCGCGACATGCAGCGTATTTATGCGGAGGAATTGCCGTCGCTGCCGCTCTACTTCCGCGCCAACCCCTATATCCTGCCGAAATGGCTGAAGGGCGTGACCCCGACCGGGCACCAGTTCACCAGCCCGCTCTGGGTCGAAAACTGGACGGCCGAATAAGCCATGTTCCGCTATATCGCCGGACGCCTGCTTGAAAGCATCATCGTCCTGCTGGCAGTGTCCTTCGCCGTCTACGGGCTGATCGGGCTGATGCCCGGCGACCCCATCGACATGATGGTGCAGGGCGACCCGAACCTGACCCCCGCCGACGCCGCGCGGCTGAAGGCGCTGTACGGGCTCGACCAGCCAATCACCGACCGTTACGCCGCCTGGCTGGGCAATGCCTTGCAGGGCGATTTCGGCTATTCCCGCAATCTCGGCCAGCCGGTGCTGGACGTCATCGGCGACCGGTTCGGCAACACGGTGTTCCTGCTGGGCATCAGCCTTCTGCTGTCGCTGGCGATTGCGGTCCCGGTCGGCATCCTTGCGGCGCTGCGGCCCTATTCGCCGCTCGACTACGCCGTCAACCTGCTGTGCTTCGCCGGGATTTCGGTGCCGCCCTTCTGGCTGGCGCTGCTGCTGATCATCCTGTTTTCGGTGACCCTGGGCTGGCTGCCGGCGGGCGGGATGGAAACGGTCGGCGACAGCGGGCTGCTCAACCGCCTGCAGCACGCGATCCTGCCGGTCGCGGCGCTGACCATCGCCTCGGTCGGCGGCTTCACCCGCTTCATGCGGGCCAGCATGATCCAGACCCTGCGGCAGGACTATATCCGCACCGCCCGCGCCAAGGGCGTCAGCACGGCGCGGATGGTCACCCACCACGCGCTGCGGAATGCGCTGATCCCGCTGGTGACAATCGTCGCGCTCAGTTTCGGTCAGCTGTTTTCCGGCGCGCTGATCACCGAGACAATGTTCTCCTGGCGCGGCATGGGCAAGATGATCTACGACGCCATCCTGGGCAATGACTACAACCTGGCGCTGGTCGGGCTGATGATCGCGACGGCGCTGACGCTGGTCGGCAATTTCCTCGCCGATATCGGCTATGCCTGGCTCGACCCGCGCGTCTCCGTCGCCAGCCGGGCGGACAGGCGATGAGCGTCGCTTTCACCCGGCCGCCGCAAAGCAACGCCCGCCGCATGGGAAGGCGCTTCCTGCGCCACCGGCTGGCGGTCGGCAGCCTGGTGCTGCTCACCGTCATGGCGATGCTGTCTATCTGCGCGCCGCTGATCGAATACCTGCTGGGGATAGACGCGGAAACCGCCAACCTGTTCGACCGCTTCCAGCCGCCGTCATCCGCCCATCCGCTGGGCACGGACGAGGCCGGGCGCGACGTGCTGGCGCGGCTGCTGCATGGCGGGCGGGTATCGCTCGCGGTCGCGATGGCCGCCGCCCTGACCTCGGCGATCCTCGGCACCGCCATCGGTTTGTTCGCCGGGTATTACGGCGGCTGGCTGGACAGGTTCCTGATGCGCTTCACCGACGGCGTCATCGCGCTGCCGCTGCTGCCGCTGCTGATCGTGCTGGCGGCGGTCGACCTGTCCAAGCTGGGCCTGCCGGACAGCGTCACCCAGTCCGAAGACGTCAGCCTCTACCGCATCGTCGTGATCATCTCGCTGTTCGGCTGGACCACGGTGGCGCGGCTGGTGCGGGCGGAAACCCTGTCGCTCAAGAACCGCGAATTCGTCCGCGCGGCGGTGGCGCAGGGGGCGACGGCGGGGCGCATCATGCGGACCCATATCCTGCCCAACGCGATCTCGCCCATCATCGTCGCCACCACCCTGTCGGTCGGCGGCATCATCCTGTTCGAATCGGTGCTGAGCTTCCTCGGCCTCGGCATCCAGCCGCCGGTGGCCAGCTGGGGCAACATGCTGACCAACGCTCAGGACCTCGTCTGGGACGCGCCGCTGCTGGCGGTCTGGCCGGGGCTGCTGATCTTCGTCACGGTGATCGCCTTCAACTTCCTCGGCGACGGGTTGCAGGACGCGATGGACCCGCGGGCGGTGGATTAATTCAGGAGGCGTATTCGACCCAAAATGATGCCGTGAAATAATCAAGTTTTCGTGGCATAATACTGTCATGAGCAAAGTCGATACTGAATCGGAAGACGTCCAAGAGTTTCTGAATTCGTCAGAACCTTCCCGGGACCCGGAATACCTGGCATGGCGCGAGGCTAAAATCCGCACCGCTCTAGCGGCAGACCGTGCCGATTCCCGAAAAGCTACCCCGCAACAGAAGATTTGGAAAAAGTTCGGCCTTGAATATTAGTTTTTCAAGGCAGGCCGAAGCAGACCTGGACGCCACCTACGCCTATATCGCAGCAGATGATCCGGTTGCCGCCGATCGTATCATTCATCGAATTTTACAGGCGATTGCCGTGCTCGAAGATTTCCCACTCCTCGGCCGCGAGGGCCAGATAGATGGCACTAGGGAATTTTCGATTGCGAGACTTCCTTTCGTGGCGGTCTATCACATTGTCGACGAAACTGAAATCCGAGTGATTACGGTCATCCACACCGCGCGGAAATACCCGCCAGACGGGACGTGACGGTCCTGAGGCACATGTTCAACAAAATTCAACCTTGTTGAACATCCGGGTCACAACCGCACCAGGTGCCTCGGCCGGCCCCAGTTGCGCGCTTCCTCGGCGGCGCGTTCGGCGTCTTCCTCCAGCAGGAAGCCTTCCGCGACGAGCCGTTGCGCCGCCGCCGTGATCGCTTCGACATAGCCTTCCGGCGACCCGTAGCGTTCCGTCACCGAAGCACGCGGGTCGCCGGTGAATTCCCGCTCCTCGGCGGTATCCATGAACGGGATATAGCTGCCGAGGAATTCGTAGTTCGCCCCCGTACCGAGCCCCTGTATCCGCAGGTTCCAGCCCGTATAGGTGCCCAGCGGGGCCTGCACCATCGGCGCGCGGATGCCGGCGATATCGTTGCCGTCCGCATCGACGGCGGGCACCAGGATCGTATAGCCGTTCTTCGCCAGCACATCCGGCGGCTGTTTCGATGCAATTCCGCGATCCGCCTCCGGCCCGAAATCGAGCAGCGACAATTGCGCCGGCCCCGTCGGTAGTTTCGCGCCGGGAATGGCGGGGAACTGCGCCCGCCATTCCGCATAGGGAATCGCCGTACCGTCCGCGCGCCGCGGGATGCGGGAATCCGGCGGTGCGGCGCCATCGGTCACCCAGGCGTCCAGCGCATCCAGCAGCGCCCGGAACACCGGCGAAACCGCAACGACATTGTTGTAATTTTCGCAGACGCCCCTGGCCGGAATCACGCCGACCGGATCGGAGGTGTGCTGCGAACTGGCCCAGAAATAGACCCGGACATTGTCCGGCTGCGGCAGGTCGTTGCCCCGGGTGTCCGTATGCACCAGCGAGGCCTTGCGCTGCCAGTATTCGGATGCGCTTTGCGTATGCATCACGAACGGGTCCGTATCCGGCCGTTTCAGGATCGCGTCGGTCCTGCCCGTCAGGTGGTCGGTGGTTTCGGCATAGGAAAAGGGGAAGCTGTCGGCAATGTTGTGGTGGTCCTCATACTGCTGGCCGGCCATGGCGACGCCATTGGCGAAGCGGTGGTTCAGCCACATCTTGCCCGCGCCCGCGACATGCGGGATCACGCCGTCGAACACCCGCCGCCCCGCCGCATCGGCGTTGAAGCCGCGATAGATGAAGTCACGAAGGCAGCGGCCGGTCTGCGAACGGCCGAAGCCATAGGCCTTTTCGATTCCGGGCAGGGGGTTCGGGTTTCCGGCGGCATCGGCTTCCCCGTGTTTCAGGTGGCTGACCAGGTCGCGCACCGCGACATGGCCCAGCCCCATGACCAGCGGGTCGCGCGCCGTATAGACCAGTTCATAGATCCAGCCGGGCTGGAACCCGTCCGCCATGTAGATGAATTCGTCCGACGGCAGGATCGCCAGCGCGCCGCCGCCGCGCGCCTTGACCTGGCTGTCCGCATCCAGCCCGCGCGTCGCCTGCGCGAAGGACCAGGCGTCCGACGGGATCGCGATGCGTTTCGAATCCGGATAGCGGCGCCGGGTCAGCTGCGCCAGCGTCGTATCGTGCGACGCGGCGGGATGGCTGCGCGTATCGATTCGCCCGGACAGGGGAAAACAGACCGTGGGACCGACGGGAATGAACTCCTGCCGCACCGGCCCCATAATCGGCTTGCCGTTGTCATGCGCGACCGGCAGGTCCATCGTGATGCGCCCGTCACCCGGCAGAAGGTCGCCCTGCCAGGCGGCCCAGACGAGACTGTAGCCGCGCCGGAACAGGAAGCCGTTCCCCGCCTGCGCGGCGGTGAGCGGATCGTTCGATCCCGGCGCGTCGTTGAAATACTGCAGCGCGCGCAGGTTGCCGCGATTGCCGTAGTCGAAGAATATCCGGCGGTTTCCCCTGGCCGGGTCGACCGGGCGGAAGATGAAAAACTCGGCGGAAAACTCGACCATCCCCGCCCCGCTGAGCTGCGCATGCCCGATATCCGTCACCCCGGCCTGCGCCGGCGCCAGCGGATCGACAGCGAAATGCGCCCGGCCCCGCAGCCGTTCATAGGGCCCGGCATCGCCGAATGCCTGCCCACCGGCAAAGGGAACGGATTTGGAAACAAGCAGTTCGATCCTGTTGGTCACGATATCTTCTCCCGGTCACGACGGGCCTAGCCTAGGATACGGGTATTGCGCCAGCAAGGCGCCGCGCCGGGTCAAATGGCCTGGTGGATTGATCGGAGCAAAGGGGTCCGATTCGGGATTACCATTTCATCATAGTCGTGCGATTCTGAGAAATGTGCAATGGCGGCACCATTACCGTATCCGCCGACGCGCGTCAGCGGTTGCGCGGAATCGTCGCGGACCCTACGCGATAAATAGGCTGGAACGCGTTCCGTTCAACGCTGAGTTTTTTTATTTTGGAAGGTTCGTTTTCAAGTGCCAGACCGATAGCGCCGCGACCGTCGAACCGATCGCCATGACAAGGAATGCCGCCGTCCATCCCGTCCCCTGTTCGAAACCACCAAATGCATCGAGCGAGATGCCGACGATGACGGGCCCCAGGAAACCGGTTAGCGATCCCGTAAATGCAAAGAGGGCAAGTGACGTCCCGCGCCTGCCGGGTTCGCAGGCTGCAATCGCACCGGCGGTCAGGGAGCCGACATCGGCAAAGCTGGAAATTTGCAACAGGATCAGCAGCGGCAGGATCACGAGGCTTGCCGCGCCGGTGGACATGGCCAACCCGAGACATACGGCAACGGAAATGCCGCAGGTTGCGATAATTGCCTTTTCCCGGCCGACACGCAGCGCAAGCTCTGAAACCACAACGCTGGCAGGAACTCCGGCGATTGCCGCGACACCTGAAACCACGGCCAGTGGCGGCAAATCGATATCGTTGTCCGGCCGGCTCAGTATCCATGCCAGATAGGCGACGAACCATACGCGTATCGAGAACACCTCCCACGTGTTTCCCGCATATGCGACGATATACGACATCAGCGGACGGTTTCTCAGTAACGGCCGCAATTGAATCCGGGCTATCGGTCCGCCTGCGGCGGTTGGAGTCTTCGGCGTCGCCAGGACGCATGCCGCCGCCAGCGCCGGGCCCAGCGCAGCCAACCCATAGACGAAATGCCAGTTCGAGGCGGCTTCGATAAATCCCGCAAACAGAAATGATGTCGCACTACCCAGTGCGTAACTGGACGCATAGATACCGGCGCCGCGCATCCTGAATTTTTCGCCGACCATATCCGTCAGCAATTTCAGCCCCGGCATGTGAACACCCGCGAGCGCGGCGCCGCCGAGAAGCCGCGGAATAAAGGCGCTCCAAAATCCCTCCGCCCAGAATGCGAACGCCAGGCTACTGACCACGGCAACCAGGCAGCTTGTCAGATAGATGGACTTCGCGCCGACGCGGTCTGTTCCCGATGACAGTACAGGAACGGCACAGGCGTATCCGGCAAAATAAATCCCGCCAAGCCAGCCGGCCTCGGAAGCCGTAAACTGCAAGTCCGCCATCAACGCCGGCATCGTTGCCGGAAAGCTCATGCTTGGCAGCAAGCTGAAGACGAGGCCGAATGAGAACAGGCCTGTCGTTGTTCGGTCCCGCAAACTACATCCTCACGCCCTGTCTCGAATTTCCACCCGGAGATGGACTTGAACAGTATCGGCTGTCCCGCGGAAAAGTAGCGAAACGAGCCATTTCGGAAACGGAATGAGACGTCATGGCAAGACCACGTTTGATCGGAACGAAGGAGTCCGATTCAGGACTCCCATTTATCATAGTCGTGCGAGTCTGAGGAATGCGCAATGGCATTATCTTTACCGTATCCGCCGGCGCGCGTCGCCGAGATCGTCCGCCTGACGAATGCAACGACCCCGAAACCATTCGTCTGGAAAGACAATCCCGACGATATCATCGCTGCTCGAAACCGAAGGTTCCAAACGTTGGAATCAATCCACTACAATTGGGTTTCACCGGATACCGGTGTCAGACAGGAGAGGATGATCGACCATGGAAGTCTCAGGCAAAAAGGCAATCGTATTCGGCGGCACGTCAGGCATCGGCCTGGCCACAACGAAGCGGCTGGCGGCGCTCGGCGCCAGTGTCATCGCGGTGAGCCGCAATCCGGACAAGGCGGGCGACGTCCCCGCCGGTGTCACGCTGAAGCAGTGCGACGTCCTCGACCGGGATGCGCTGGCGGCGCTGTTCGCGGAATGCGCGCCCTTCGACATTCTGGTCAGCGCCGCGACCGGCGGAAACCGCGCCGTCGGCCGCTTTCTCGACATGGATATGGACGGGTATCAGGCGTCGTTCGCGAAGCTGTGGGGCTATGCCAATGTTGTCCGTTTCGGTACGCCGCATCTGGCCGACGACGGCTGTATCGTCCTGGTCAGCGGCAGCCCCGCCCGCAAGATGAAGCCGGGCCAGATCGCGATTTCATCGGTCGGCGGTGCTGTCGAATCCTTCGCCCGCGGCGTTGCAACGGAAATCGCGCCGAAACGGATCAATGTGCTGTCACCCGGGTCCATCGACACACCCATGGTTTCGATGGAAGGCGATGCGCGAAAGGCGTTCTACGAAAAGGCAACCGCGAAGAACGTGATCCCCCGTCCCGGAACGGCGGACGAATGCGCCCAGGGGATCATCTTCCTGGTCCAGAACGACTTCGTCACAGGCACGACCGTGGACGTCGACGGGGGCTGGCTGATATCCTGATAGGGTCACCACGTCCACCGGGAGGAGCGTTATATTGCGCTCCTCTCCCGGCCATGCGAGATTTCCGCCGCAAATTTCCACGAGGGAGACGATACCATGCGCCTTGGCGTTTTCACCATGCCTATGCACGACCCGGCCCGCGACTATACGCAGGTGCTGGAGGAAGACCGCCAGGCGATCATTCTGGCGGACCGGCTCGGCTATGATGAATACTGGGTCGGCGAGCATTTCAGTTCGCTGAACGAACCGGTCCCCTCGCCCCTGATGTTCATGGCGTCGGTCATTTCCGAAACGAAGAACATCGTCTTCGGCACCGGGGTCATCAATCTGCCGCAACACCATCCCGTCGCCGTCGCGGCGCAGGTCGCGCAATTCGACCACCTGTGCCGGGGCCGTTATATCTTCGGCATCGGCGTCGGTTCGCTGGTGTCCGATGTCGGCATGGTCGGCACGGGCGAACCGCCGGAGCGCGGCCGGCGGCTGATGGAATCGCTGGAAATCATCGACATGCTGTGGTCGAAGGAACCGCCCTACGATTACGACGGAGAATTCTGGAAGATCAAGCTGGACGAGGGCATCAACAGGGACTTCGGTGTCGGCTGGGTGCCACGTCCCTTCCAGAAACCGAGCCCGCCCATCGCGATTTCCGTGCTGTCGCCCAATTCGCGCACCGCGCTGGAAGCGGGCAGGCGCGGCTGGATTCCGGTGTCCGGAAACTTTATGCATTCGCGCTACCTGCGCTCCCACTGGGACATGTACGCACAGGGCGCCGCCGAAGCGGGACAGCCGGCGGATCCGTCGATCTGGCGCGTATCGCGTTCGATCCTGGTCGGCGAAAGCGACCAGCAGGCACTGGATTACCTGTACGATCCCAATTCCGGGCTATCGCATTACTACAAGTATTTCCGCTACAGCTTCGGCCGCCGCGGCGTCGCCAAGATGGGCGTGAACGACGAGAGCATGGCCGACGAGGACATCACCATCGACGATTTCAAGGCGGCGCTGCCGATTGTCGGCGACTCCAGGACGGTGCTGGACCGCATGATCGCGCTGATCGATGAAACCGGCCCCTTCGGCACCCTGCTGGCGAACGGTCATGAATGGGACAATCCCGCATTGTGGCAGGGTTCGATGCGGCGGCTGGCCGAAGAAATCATGCCGAAGCTTTCGCAACACGCGGATTCGATGCGCGCCGCCGCGGACTGAGGCTGTCCCGCGGCTACATCCTTGTGTCGAGCACGTCGCGGACCTTTTGCGCAAGTTCCTTGCGACGGAACGGCTTCTGCAGCAGGGTGACCCCCTTGTCCAGCCGGCCGTGATGGATAACCGAATTTTCGGTGTAGCCGGACATGTACAGCACGCCGATGCCCGGATGCAGCTTTACCGCTTCCGCCGCGACCTGGGTGCCGTTCATGCCCGTCGGCAGGACCACATCGGTCAGGACGAGATCGAAACCCGCCTCTTTCCGCAGCGCCAGCAGCGCTTCCGGGCCGTCTTCCGTTACAGTGACCGTATAGCCGAGCGCGGTGAGCTGATTGACCACCAGGTCCCTTATTTGCGGATGATCCTCGACCACCAGCACCGTTTCCCCGCGACCGCGTGGAATATTGTCACCGCCATGGTCGACCTTCACGGCCGACTGCAGCGCCCGGGGGAGATACAGTTTGACTGTCGTACCCTCGCCAATTTCGCTGTATATCGCGACATGGCCGCCGGACTGTTTGGCGAAGCCAAATACCATGGACAGGCCAAGCCCGGTCCCCCGGTCTGCCCCTTTTGTCGTAAAGAACGGCTCAAATACCTTTTCCCGGACTTCCGGCGACATGCCGACGCCCGTATCGGTGACGGCCAGCAGGACATACTGCCCCGGCGTCACCTCGGATTGCGTTGACGCGTAGTCGGCGTCAAGCCGGGCATTGGCCGTTTCAATCGTCAGGTGGCCGCCAGACGGCATCGCATCCCTGGCGTTAAGGCACAGGTTCAGCAATGCACTTTCCACCTGTACCGGATCCGCCTCGCAGGACCACAAATCCGCGCCGCGCACGAATTCCATTGTGATGGATCCCGACAGCATGCGCCCCAGCAAACCGGCCATGGCGCCCACCTCCACATTCAGGTCGATCACTTTGGGCGCAAGCGGCATCTGACGGGAAAACGCAAGCAGGTGGCGGTTCAGTTCGGCGCCCCGGTTTGCCGCGGAAATTGCATTTTTGATCAGCGATTCAAGGTCTTCGGGGTCATCGATGCGCTCCAGCGCAAAATCGAGATTGCCAAGGATCACACCCAGCAGATTATTGAAGTCATGCGCCATACCGCCGGTCAGCTGACCGATGGATTCCATCTTCTGCGCCTGCCGAAGGCGGTCTTCAATCGCCTTCTGACCGGTAATGTTTTCGCCAACGCCCAGGAATCCCATCGGCTCGCCGTTTTCACCCTCAATCGGCGCAATAAACAACCGGATGTCGATCGGATGTCCATCCCTGTGCATTCGTTTTGTTTCGTATACCTCGACCGAGCGCGACCGGCGGGCCCGTTCGGCCGTTTCCACGAAACCATCGCGCTCGCTCTCGGGGATATTCTGCGGCGCCTTGCCAAGGACCTCGGCCTCCATCCAGCCATACATCTCTTCGGCCGCACGGGTCCAAAGCGTTACACGCATTTCAGTATCCAGCGCCTCGATTGCCAGTGGCGTGGCGTCCAGGATGGCGCGCATCCGGGCGTTGCTCTTCTGCAGCGCCTCCTCGGCACGCCGGCGGTCCGTGAAATCGATAACCGCCGTCTGAATCGCGACTTCTCCGTCCCACTGGATCACCTTTGCCGTCGCCACGAGCCAGATCTGGCTGCCGTCCATTCGGCGTCCCTCGGCCTCGAACCGTTCCGGCACGTCGTCGCCACGCAGGCGACCGCGCCGGTAGGCATCTATCCGCTGCGCTTCATGCGGCGCCCATAACTGCAGGACGCTCGGCAGCTTCATGACCGCGTCGATATCGGGATAACCGAAAATGTCGACGCAGGCCCGGTTCGCATAGATCGGTTTGAAATCCCTGTGGATGAAAACGCCCTGGACGGATCCGTCGATGAGCGCCCGGTAGTTCTCCTCACTGGCCCGCAGTGTGGCGAGGGCGGAAAATTCGTCGGTAATGTCGCGGGTCGAGCCCCGAAAGCCCTGAAACGCGCCATTGTCGTCAAAAATCGGCACAGCGCTCATTTCCCGCTTGCTCACCGCGCCATTCGGCAGGGGAATATCGACCCGGAAACAGCTGAAAGGCTGTCGCGCTTCCAGCAGGTCGCGAAACCGGCCCATACCCTCTTCGACGTCAGGATCCGCGCCAATCAGCTCCCATAAGGTTTTTCCGATGAAGGCGCTGCCGGGCCGGGCGCCCCTCTTCCGCATGGTGTTCATATCCGTGGCGAAGACGTAGCGATGTTCGCTGTCAGTTTCCCAGATTCTGTCGAACGAAATCGAAGCGATATCCGAAAGAAGCTTTTCATTGCGCTGCAGAGCCGCTTCCACCTGCTTGGTGGCGGTAATATCGCTGAATGTCCCGCGGAAGCCCGCAAACGCGCCGCCGGCGTGGAAATAGGGAATGCCGCTGATCCGAACGACCTGCCGGTTTCCGGCGTCGTCTCCCGTAAAGCTGAATTCGAAATCGCGGAACGGCGTTTGCCGGTCCAGCACGTCGAAAAAGCACCGAGCCTGTTCCATACCGTGGCCGCCGGCCTCTATCGCATCGATCCAGAGCGGCCGCGCATCGCCATTTTCGCGGGTCCTGTACACAAAGCGGTGCCCGGCATCGGTTTCCCACAACCAGTCGGACCCCGACCCGGCGAAGTCCCGCAACCGGTCGCCCGCTTCCTTCTGGCCGATTTCCGCTTCGTATCGCCTCTCGACGGCGTAAAGCAGCAATCCGGCAAGGAGAAGTCCCAGAAAAACCGCGGCGGCATACGGTGGACCCGCGGCCTGCAGCACCGCCCGGCCCTCTTCGAAGTCTCCCACGAACAGCAAACTGGGCAGAATAACAAGCGTGGCGGCGGCAGCCGCGACAACGGCTTTCGGCAGGCTGTCGATCCTGTTGCGCAAAACATGCAATACCGTACCTGCCAGAACCGCCAACCCGCAGCCGATCAACCCCGCCGCCAACCCGGCGCCGCCAAGATAGAGCCGGTACGCCCCGGCGAAGCCGGCGGCAATAATCGCGACGACCGGGCCGCCGAAGACGCCGCCGAGAACGATGACGGTGTTGCGCTGGTCGACCAGAGCACCGCCCGGCAGCGGAACGGCCGCATGCATGCAGGCGATCGCCGCAAGCCCGAACAGGCCGCCCAGCAGGGCGATCCGCCTGATACTTCCGGCTTGTCCTGTCTTGCCGGACAGCCAGGCATACACGGCGATCAGAACGATGAGGATCGCCATGTTGCTGAACAGGTCCGCGAACAGTGCCGTATCGATTACCATTTAGTGTCCTTGGCCATCTGAAAGCATATAACCGGAATGCTTCTATCCCTATTCCGGCCCATCATGCCTGTTATGGGTTTCCAAATAGTTAGGGAAATGAAACGATGCGCCCCACAACTGCATGCTGTTAAAAAAACAAGGAAAACATATCGATGAGTGTTATTTCGCTGGAGAATACGACAAAGCAGAAGCTCGCCCGGAACGAACTGGTGTTGTGCATGGCGGTGAACCAGATGCGAACGCCGGACGTCGCGCTGATCGCCGCGACCTGCGGCTTCGACGCGATCTTCATCGATATGGAGCACGGGCCGACATCGCTCGAATCCGCCTCGGCGATCAGCGTCGCGGCGCTGGGCTACGGGGTGACGCCGATCGCCCGCATCGCCTCGCACCACGCGCATGACATGGCGCGCTATCTGGACAGCGGCGGCATGGGGCTGATGGTGCCGCATATCGACAGCGCGGCGGAAGCCGAGGAAATCGTGCAGTACTGCAAGTTCCCGCCGCGCGGCATGCGCTCCGCCCCCGGCACCATCCCGACGCTCGCCTTCGAATCGCCGCCGCAACCGGAAATCAACCGCATCCTCGACGAACAGGTCCTGCTGGCCGCCATGGTGGAAACGCCGACCGGCGTCGCCAACGCGGACGAGATCGCGGCGGTGGACGGAATCGACATGATCCATATCGGCGCGCTGGATGTCAGCACCGTGATGGGAATCGCGCCGGGCGATATGCACCATCCGGAAATGCGCAAGGTGTTCGAAACAGTCGCCGCCGCCTGTAAAAAACACGGCAAGGCGATGGGCGTCGGCGGCGCGCGCGGCGACCGCAAGCTGCAGCAATACCTCGTCGGGCTGGGCGTCCGCTACCTCACTATCGGCTCCGATTTCGGCTACCTGATGAGCGCGGCGAAGCCGGACGTGGCCGCGGTGCGGGCGATGGCGAAATAGGCTGCTACGCCACCTGTTCCAGGGTCGGGGCAACATCCTCGACCGAGGTGCGGCGCAGGTCGCGCGGCGCGTCTTCGGGGTAGTGGCGCAGCACCCGGTGCATCGTCACCCGGTTGTCCCACATGACGACGTCGCCGACCGTCCACTTATGGGTATAGACGAATTCGGGCCTGGTTGCCCGGTCGGTCAGTTCGTACAGCAGGTCGAGCCCTTCCGGCAGCGGCCAGTCGACGATATGCGAGGCGTGCGACGACACATAGACCGAGCGCCGCCCCGTATCGGGGTGGCGGCGCACCAGCCGCTGGTGAATCGCCGGCAGCACATCGGGATGGTCGGTCAGCGGATTATCGAATCCCGTCGCCCGGCGGGAATGGATTAGCAGGCTGCGGAAAAACCCTTCCATCTGGTGCGCGGTCGTGATTCAAGTCTC
>JBBDQU010000062.1 GCA_040905865.1 Alphaproteobacteria bacterium | reverse complement strand
AGTCTGGCACCTCCGGTCTCCTCGGTCAGGCCCGAATGGACAACCTATTGAAAGCCCACAGCTAGGGCATTCGAAGATCGGTATCACGCTGAATACTTACAGCCGTGTCATGCCGGAGAGCAGAAGGCCGCCAGCGATCAGGGCGGCGACGGCAGCAACATGCTCGGCGTATTCCACATTAATGACCAATACGTTTTACCGCTGAATCGCGATTTTTCGCCGGTTCTCCCGCAGAACTTCATTGTGCTTCCCTGTCCGTTCGTCTGAGGCTGCAAGTCGTGGCCGGCGGGCCGGTTCATGCATGGGGGCGCAAAGGCTGATTCTACCGGGCGCACCTGCAGGTAGTGTCTCGGCCCGATCCTCGCGTAGGCCCCTGGGGAAATCACCTGACTGGCGATTGCGCAAGGTCGAGTTTGAGCGTAACAGCCCCGCAGCATCAGCGACAGGGCCGGTTCACCGACGCTCACGATGGAACGGGCCAAAGCTGCTGATCTGCTAAAAGTTGGAGAAGGGCTATCGGCCCTGAAATCCTATAGTTTGGTTTCCTAAATCTTCGTCACGTTGCGTTTTCAGGCTGAGTTGCACCTCAGCTATCGCTTCCCGCAAGTTGGTGCTCTCTTGCCGCGAAGACACAACCTGGCGGCTGGTGGGAAGTTTTTGAACGGGCGGCGCCTTACGGTCGCGTTCGTTTTCCCCGCGCGCAAGCAGGACTTCCCGACGGGCGGCTTCAAGGGCAAGCTTTAAATTGAGAATCATCTCTGTTTCTCCAAGATAAAGGTTATCGGCTTTCGAGCGACATAACTGCAAACACCTCCCGGCGCCAAAGGTTCCGGTCGTGAGACCGTCGCCGCCGGATTTGTCTGAATATACGCCGCCGAGACCAAAGCCAGCACCGACATGACCAAAGCCAGCACCGACATGATCGACAGACGCTGGCCGATGTTGCCCGACGACGGGACTGGTGCGTCCGCAACGGCACGAACGGCAATACCGAATACGGCGACGACCCACCGGCGCTTAATCCCGTAGTATCGGCTTTGCCTTCGTTGCCAAACGCTGTCGGGTTGCCCGCCGAGAAATTTCAGGTCACTCTCAACCGACAGGAAAGGATCCGCATGGGAAATCCTGGGTAATGACGCGATTCATACAAGACTGGGCAAGGACCTGCGTTGCGGCGCTGATGCTGCTTACGTCGCTGTTGCCGGGATCAGCGGTGGCACAGACAGACGGCCTGCCGCCGGGGCCAGGCATGCCGGGCGCCATCATGCGCGACCCGGTGACGGGAAGGATCGGCGCCGCACCCCCTGTGCTGGAAATTCATGTCTGTGTCGACATGGCGGACGACCCCGCCTGCGAGACGGTCTCGCTGCAATCCGCATTAAGCGGGATTTCGCGGGGCGGCACGGTCATTCTGCATGCGGGTGAATACCGGCAGGCCGCACGCTTGGATGTTCACCGCACGCATATCCAGGCGCTGCCCGGCGCGGCACTGGTCGGCGTGGCCGAAAGCGGCAAGGGCGCGCTTGTCGTGACCGCGAACGATGTTGTCATTGAAGGGCTTTCCTGTGCCGGCATCAGCGTCCGCGACCGCAACGGCGCCTGCATTCGTATGGAAGGTCGCAACCTGACCCTGCGCCGCGTCCATTTCCATGATTCCGAACAGGGATTGCTCGCGGGTGGGGACACAGGGCTGATCCTGGTCGAGGACAGCCGCTTCGAAAACCTCGGCCAGGGTGGACAGGCGCATGGCATCTATGTCGGCGGCGGCGAGTTGATCATCCGCCGTTCGGTCTTTATTTCGTCCAAGGGCGAAGGGCATGAAATCAAATCCCGCGCCGCGCGCACTCTGGTGGAAGACAGCATCGTCGCCTCTCTGAACAGCCGGGACAGCTACCTGATCGACGTCCCCAATGGCGGCGATACGATCATCCGCCGCAATATCCTGCAGGAAGGCCCCGCCAGCGCAAATAACGGCGCTATCGCGTTCGCCATGGAAGGCGACAAGCGTGAAAATTCCAGCATTCTGGTGGAGAACAATGTGATCCTGATGGACCGGCCGGGCGGCATCGTCGTCAAGGCGAAAAGTGGGCACAAGGCTACCATGACTGGCAATGTGATCGTCGGTCCGACAGAAAAATTCCGTTTCGGCGCGGTTAAATCGGCCTGCAATGAATTCGGTAATGTTTGCCTCGCCGGTCGGCCGGAATTGAAGGCGCGGGACGGACTGATGCTACCCCGGATCAACAACCTCGACAAAATCCTGGCCGAAACCGGACTGTGGTAAGGGTTTACCGGTGGCCGTGCCTCAGGTGCCCACGTCGCGCCTGCCACGCAACCGGAACGCTATGACGCCCTTACCAGCTTCAACCCCGATGGACGCCTTCGCCTTCATCACTTGCCGTTTCGACCTTTCGGTACCGCTGCATCCACAGGACGATCGCCCAGCTGATCAGTGCCCACGTCGCGCCGGCAGCCCAACCAGCCAAGACGTCTGTCGGCCAGTGGACGCCGAGGTAAACCCTGCTGACGCCAACAGCGATCGTCATCAGGATTGCCAGCAGCAGCATGTAGGCTTTGAGCCGCTTCTCCGGCTGCAAACGGGCGAGGAGAGCGCCTAGGGTGAGGTAGACGAGCGCCGCCATCATCGAGTGTCCGCTCGGAAAGCTGGTCGTGTAGACAATGGAGCCGTGCGGGACCAGATCCGGCCGGGGTCTGTCGAAACCGGCTTTCAGCGCGTAGCTCAGCGCCACGCCGCTTGCGATCGCCACGACCACAAAGGCGGCCGCCCGATACTTGCGGCGAAGCGCCAGATAGATGGCCGAGGCGACGGTGATGAACGTCAGAACGCCGACCCCGCCGAGTGCCGTCGCGTCGCGCCCCAGCTCCTCGACCCATCCTGGCCCGAGGGGATCGCTCCCATCGCCGGGCGCTCGCAGAGCAAGCAGTATCGCTTCGTCGATGGCATGGGTCTCGCCCTCGACGACCTCTTCAGAGATACCGACGAATGCCCACAAGCTCGCCGCCAGCAGCGCCAGGACGGCCAGCAGCGCGACTTCCTGCCTTGCAACGGCGAGAGTGCGGCCGGCGATGGTTGCAAATTGCCTCACGTGCGGTCGTAGCTGTCGCCGTCGAGGCTTCCCTTACCTCTTCTCGACAGGGTTCCAATAGGGGCAAAGCGACTTAGCAGGCTGCGGAAAAACCCTTCCCAGCGTCGCGCGGTCGTGATTCAATTCTC